>CAZESO010000006.1:0-26915 GCA_964515325.1 uncultured Roseburia sp.
GGCGAAACAAAATCCTTAATTTCCAATAACTCTGTAAATTTACTCAGATTTTCATTTAAAATAATTTCCCTATTATCTAAGTGAATTATCAACTTCCTTGGCTTTCGCGTTTCAATATACACAATATCTTTTATACGAATATCTCCTTCACCCAAATTAGCAATATTTATATTCATTTCTATATTCTGAAC
Organism: uncultured Roseburia sp.; assembly: GCA_964515325.1. Taxonomy (GTDB): domain Bacteria; phylum Bacillota; class Clostridia; order Lachnospirales; family Lachnospiraceae; genus SVEL01. Next base: position 192 of record CAZESO010000006.1, read on the forward strand.
CATAATATTAAATGCTGCTTCTAATGCTTCTTTTAGTTCATTCTGCAAATTAGCTTTATATACATATCTTAATGCGTTTACTTCATATCCTGCTCTGCTCATTTCTTCGTTTAATGTTACAAATATTATTATTGCTTCTTTTTGTATTCTCCGAAACTCTTTTGCTGTAACCAATCCTTCTTCTGCATTTTCTAACTGCATATCAATAAGAACTATATCATACTTCTTATCACTGGACAAAAAATCAATTGAATTCAAATATTCATCAATCAAAATATCTTTTCCATCATTTAATGTTTTATCTTCTATTACTTTTTTCATTCTATCAATATGAATTTGTTCATCATCCAATATTGCCATTCTAATTTTCATCATTTGTATTCACCTACCATAACATTTATGTAAAAATATTAACCTTTATATTTTAACACATTTTAAAAATCCCCGTTTTTAAATGTCCATTTTTCGTCATTTTTTGTCCGTTTTTTGCAAGAAAATTTTGCCGTTTTTATAATTAGTCACATTTTCCACACTAATAGACAGATTGTTACTAACATTTTAATAAAATATCAATTAAAACGCAAGCATCTTAAAAGAGACCTGCCATCAGCAAGTCTCCTTCATCACTTCCACCATCTTATCCGTAATTTCACCTTCACTATCGTATCGGCTGATATTATAGATTTCTCCAAGCTTCATATCATTATTCTTAAGATATTTTCTATTAACAAGCTTTCCATTAACCTCATAAGGTGTGTCCGATTCTTTAAAACCAAAGCCTTTTCTTACAGCCTTAGTCACAATCTTATAATACAGATAGCGCACCTTTTCTCTGTTATCCATCAGCTTATATCTCTTGTAGTTAGCTCTCTTTTTCCTCTTCTCTCTGCCAACAGAAAATTCTTTATCCACATAACCTGTAATAATCTTAAGCTTTCCATTTCTATCAGCGTGAGTCATATTTAAGAGTGCATCAAACAATCGAAACACCAAACCTATGGTCATATCAAATACAAATTTAACTATCTTCTGCGCTCTTTTTACAACTTTTACGCCCCAATCATTAACAATTATGGTAATAGCTGTTAAGAAGAACATAGCTACACATATTGTACAATATATTCCTGCATTTTGGCTGTTTTGTGCTTCTGTAATATACAATACAAGAAAAATGCAACCTACAACAGCCTCAATAACCGCCAATATAATAAGAACTTTTTCCTTTAGCTGATTATTCATCCTTATACCTCATCTATCTTTATAACAGTTACTACATTTCCCATAGCTTCCAGCATATCAAGTCGCTTGTTAACTGCATCATCCATTCTCAATGTAAAGAAAAATATTTCCGTATTGCTCATATTTACATTAATATCTTTATCCAAAGAAGGAATTATGGAATCTCCCGGAGCCACCTGAACACATGCCATTATATTTAATATATCCACATACGCATTAATTCCAGAATTCATTGGATAATGTGTACTTCTTCCACCATACGAAAACTTGGAATTGCATGCAAAACCAAATTTAAATCCATTTTTCTCACACTCACCAATTACATAAGCTGCATAAGAAAGCGCCTGCTCCATATACTCCTCATACTGGCTGATAGACATATAGCTGCTTTCTGTCATTTGAAAATTAATATATACCATTACTTTACGACCAAGAACATAATCATTTGTATTAACCATCAACTGTCCGGCTCTGGCTGTTGCCTTATGGTTAATCTTAGTCATGGCATCACCATACTCATACTTTCTAATGCCATTAATAGAAAAAACATCCTCAATAATAGGATATCTTGAGTAATTGCTATACTGCAAATACATATTGAGACTTTCCTTTTGCTCTATCTCAACTTCCTTTGGATATACATTAAATTCATGCTTACTATTTATAAATACATCGCTTCCCGCATATTCAATTTTGGCACTTTCCAAAACATAATGCCCTCTTTTTACGCATTTTGCCTTGTGTACTCTTCGTACCATAGTATAAGGCTTAACAGTAAATGTACTAAGAAAATGTTGAATCAAATCATCACCGGAATCGCAGCCTTCAAGCCTAACTCCTGATGATATATGTGATTCAACATCTATATTCCTAACCGGCAAGAAAAACCTATTAGTCATTTCTTCTATGAAATAAATATTCTCACCTTCAAAAGCTCCTTCCTTAGAAAAGAATCTCTTGTACTCAAGTCGGTGAAAACCCCATTCCATAAATTTCTTATACAGGTATATCAAGGTCACTAATGCCAAAAACGAAAATGCTGTTATCACTATGCCAATAGCGATTTTATCCGCATTAAAATACATATTCCGTACCCTCTCCGACCTAAATAGGCTCTGTTGGAACCTCTATTTCATTTAAAATCTCTAATACTATTTCCTTTTCTCCATTTTTCTTCAAACGCTGACTATTCTTAAGAATAAGTCTATGTGCCAATACAGCAGGAGCGCATGCCTTAATATCATCCGGTAATACATAATCTCTTCCAGACAAAAGAGCCATACTCTTTGCCGCTTTCACAAGAGCAATTCCACCTCTCTGGCTTATACCCAGAATTACCTCTTCATGATTTCTTGTTCTCTCTACTATATTTACAACATATTCAAACAGACAATCATCCACTCTTACATGCTTGACCATATCTGATATTTCCTTAATCTCTGCAACTGTCATAACCGGCGAAATATCCTTTAACAGTTCTTTTTCCGAATGTACTTTTATAATATTTATCATATCCTTATGTTCAGGATACTCCATATACAACTTCATTAAAAACCTGTCTATTTGTGCTTCCGGTAATTTAAATACACCCTGACTATCCACAGGATTCTCTGTTGCTATAACCATAAATGTATCATCAAGCTCATATGTTGTACCATCAACGCTTACCTGTCTTTCTTCCATACATTCCAAAAGACCTGACTGTGTCTTTGGATTAGCTCTATTAATCTCATCTGCCACAAGAACATTTGTAAACACTGGTCCTTTAACAAATCTAAACTCTGATGTCTTCATATCAAAATAATTAATACCTGTAATATCGGATGGTAGAAGGTCAGGAGTCATCTGAATTCTCTTAAAATCTCCATCAATACTCTTTGCCAATGTTTTAGCAAGCATTGTCTTACCACTTCCCGGTACATCCTCCAAAAGAACATGTCCCTCAGCAAATAACGCTGTCACAAGGAGCTGTATAGTATCATCCTTGCCAATAATCACTTTCTTAATATTTTTAATAAGCCCTTCTGCTTTTTCCTTAACTTCAATTAATTGCATTTTTCCTCCACCGTTTCAAGGGTTCTCTCATCACCGGTATTATATGTAATAATAAGCTTAGATACCTTGTACTTAACGTCATTTTTAGTCTTATATGATACATCTGTTCTCGTTGAAACAATGTACTTTGCTGTTGTTGATTTTATGGAAATAGTACTACCTGACAACAATTCAATATACGAATATCCAATATTCTGTGCTGCAGTAGTTCCGCTTGCTGCCGATGTAATCATCTGTCTCTTGCCTGTTGTCTGTGTTGTACTTCCACCTGCTGATGGTGTTTTGGTTGTTGCCTGTGTAGCCTGAGTATTAGCAGAACCACCCTGATTCTTCGTAGTACTTTGTGTTGCCGGTGTATTCTGAACAACATTATTTGTAGTATTTGCTACTACATTTTCTCCGTTACCACCATCATTGACAATTGGAACCTGATTCTGTGCTCCATTATCTCCAATATTAACATCCTGATTATTATTCACATCCCCATTATCTACATCATTACCAACATTGCTATTGCCTACATTAGAATCACCCACATAACCATTGTCTATACCTGCATTGGCATTATCGCCACCTTCAGCACCACCTTCCTGTGCATTATTTGCGACATCTGCTGCTGACTGCTCAGTATCTGCTATGATAGTTACTGTTATCTCATGCTCTATTTTCTTTCCATCATACTCAAAAGTATACTTTGCCTTATAATCTCCCGGTTCATCAATATCCACATTAGATGCATCAACCCACACCTTTAAGTCCTCATACTTCTCTTCATCTTCAATTACAACACCTGATAAATAATCTATATCAGTGCCCACTTTAGCCTTAATATTAGATATACTTATCTTTGGCTTATCCCCTGAAAGGTCAACTGTACCTTCAGCTACCCCTTCTTCTTTGCTATATTCGACTTTCTCTTCTCCTCCACACGAACACGCATATAATGAAAATGTTATCACGCAGAGTAAAATACTTAATATTATTCTCTTCATTATTTGTATATTATACCTTTCCCTATTGTCATTGCTGTGTCTTCACCACAAAGTAATGTAATAAGCTCAAGTCCTAAATCTATACTTGTTCCCATTCCTCTACTTGTCGTAATATTCCCATCTGTAACCACACTGTCTGTAACTGCATCTGCTCCCAATAACTTATCTTCAAAACCCGGATAGCAAGTTGCTCTCTTTCCATTCAAAAGCTGCAACTGTCCAAACACGCTTGGGGCAGCACATACAGCTGCAAGTCTCTTTCCTTCCTCACATTTAGACACCAAAAGCTTACATAAGCCTTCGTGAGCCAGAAGATTAGTTGTCCCTGGCATTCCACCCGGAAGAAAGAACAAATCTCCATCACTATAATCATTATCGTCAAATTTGCTATCCATATTGATACCAATATTATGCGAACCCACAACTGTATCCTCTCCTGTTACTGATACCATGTTCACACTTACACCTGCTCTTCTCAACAAATCAACTACAGTTAGTGCTTCAACCTCCTCAAATCCTGTTGCAAAAAATGTATAAACTTTACTCATATTAACCTCCATTTACGAAACTCATAATTGCCTTGTATTATACCACATTTTTTTACATTTGTATACACACTTGAATTGTGATATCATTACAGCAGATACAACAAACAGAATATCAAAACGGAGGAAATACACCTATGGAAATCGAAAGAAAATTTCTTATTGATTTGAATAAAAATCCTTATGACTTGAACACTGCTATGATGCATCACATAGAACAGGCTTATCTTTGTACCGGACCTGTTGTTCGCATCAGAAAAGAAGACAATGATTATTATCTTACTTACAAATCCAAAGGAAATAATCAGGACAATAAATGGATGCTTGCACACGAAGAATACAATCTTCCCCTCACAGAAGAAGCTTATCTTCATTTAAGAGAAAAGGCCGATGGCAATATCATTACCAAGAAACGCTATGTTTTACCTATGGAAAATGATTTATTTATAGAGCTTGATATTTTCGAAGGCAAATTTGAAGGATTAGTACTAGCAGAAGTAGAATTCCCAGATGTTGAAACAGCTGAAAGTTTCGTAATGCCGGAATGGTTTACAGAAGATGTAACTTATGATACCAAATATCATAATAGCGTTATGAGCAGAATGGATTAAAAACCATAGCGTTTTCCTATTATAGAACTAAAGGTGCCGCAACCGCGACACCTTTTTCAATCTTATTATTTAATTGCTGTAATTTTAAGCTTATCCTGTCTCGACAAATCAATATATGCCCCACCAACCAAAACTCCCGGTTTAGCCAAAGCATACTTATTAATCATAACAACTGTTCCTTCTAAAGACTCATTCAAAATAACTTCATTATTCACATATGAATGTGCTATCTTCTCAAGGAAAACAAACAAACACTTAGGATCAAACAAATCCACACTTTCTTCAAATATTGAAATAACCTTAAAAGGACACAGCGCTGAACGATACACTCTGTTAGATGTCATCGCATCATATACATCTGCTATGGCAACTATCCTGGCAAATAAATCTATCTCATTCTGCTTGTACTTATTCGGATATCCCTTGCCATCACATCTCTCATGATGCATAAGCGCCGCATATTTTATCCTTTCATCTATCGGTTGATTCTTCAATATATTATAACCATGTACAGTATGTGATTGAATTATTGCATATTCAGTAGGATTCAGTTTACCAGGTTTCTTAATGATATCTTCCGGAATCATCACTTTACCAATGTCATGCAAAAGACCTGCAACAGTTAATACATCCAAATCTTCCGGAGACATCTTCATCCATTCACCTGTTACTCTACAAATAAGTGCAACATTTAAGCTATGTACATATGTAGAATCATCATACCCTTCAATACAATGCATCATATCAAAAAGCGTAACATCCGGCTTGAACTTATCTGTAATCTTCTTAACCGTAGATAACAAATCCTCTACACATACAGGATTATTCATTCTAACAATGCTGTTAATATCTTCTTCTACACTCTTAACAGATTCAACAAACTGTGCTTCAAATTTCAAAAACTCTTCTGTTGACTTAATCCTATCATAATATCCTGTAGAGCCACCTTCATCACCTTCAAATAAAAATCTTTCAAGTTCTTCTATATCGTATGAAATTTCTCTTTTATCCTCCTCAATAAAGAAATCATATACCATGAAACTTTTTATTCCCTCAATAATCTCTTTATCAAGAATTGTTCCTTTCGGAACAACAAGCTGACCTGATTCTGTATAAACATCACCAGCAACTATCATTCCTTCTTTTGCATTTACCGTTAATATTCTTCTCATACCAAGCTCCAATCCGCTCGTAATACATCTGCATATAATCCTAAACTCTAACGAACACTCATTAATACTAATATTATATCACAACTGATGTTTTTTTCAACCTTTAATATGGTTAAGAATTGCCTAAGAATATAAAAATCTTCGTTGACAATTCAAGCTACAAATGGTAGAATATCACTGCTGTCGTCAAGAGCGACATTTCAATAATAACACGCGGGTGTGGCGGAACTGGCAGACGCGCTAGACTTAGGATCTAGTGTCCCCGACGTGCAGGTTCGATTCCTGTCACCCGCACTAATTAAAGCCTTTGAATTATCAGACTGATAACTCAAAAGCTTTTTTTGTTTAGTATGGACTACCCACTTCATCTGTGTTATACTACATCCATCAAATAACGTATTTAACACGGAGATAAATAATAAGTATGAATAAACATATAACCCCGAACATAGTAGGTTTTTTATATGCATTTATACATTTTACGGTTGATTCTGCCTGCTTTTATTTTTTGTATTCTCACTTAATTGCCGATCCGATTTGGTGGTGTCTTGCCATATTTTATGATGCATTAGCATTTATACCACAAAGCTTTTTCGGATTGATTGTAGACTGTTTTCCTAAATTTAATGCCGGATTTGTTGGTTGTATACTTGTGTTTACAGCACTCGTCATACCATTTGACATCCCAGCGCTTATTGTTATCAGTATAGGAAATGCCTTTGCACATATAGGTGGAGCGCATCATACTCTATGCGATTCCAATGGAAAGATTGCCCCTTGTGGCATTTATGTTTCAGGCGGTTCTTTTGGTGTTATTACCGGACAATTATTAGGTGTAATTGGTAAAAGCATGTTACCAATACTACTTTTATTAATTGCTATATCCGCAATTTTAACACTATTTATAGCCACTAAACATCATCTTGATAATTACATTGCAGAAGGATTTCATATAACCTCGGACATTTCAACTTCGCTTATTGTTGCTCTTGCATTTACTGCCGTAGCTGTTCGTTCTTATATTGGCTATGCAGTACCAACTAATTGGAATCAAGGCACATTACAGGCAATATTGTTATTTTCCTTTATGGGTATAGGAAAAATGCTTGGCGGAATACTTTGTGATTACATCGGTTACAGAAAAACTTCATTTATAAGTCTTATTGTTTCATTGCCATTTTTATTATTTGGTAATTCTATAATGCTTCTTTCTCTTATAGGAATAGGACTTTTCAGTATGACCATGCCTGTAACCATAGCAATTTTGTTATCTAAGCTTCCGGAAAAACCATGTTTTTCTTTCGGAATTACTACGGTTGCATTATTTGTAGGAACACTTCCTGCATTTTTCATTCAACCACAAAGCTTACTTGAACACCAAATTACGATACTAATATTATCAGCACTTGCGATATTATGCATAAACAAATCACTTAAGAAAGGATGTTAATTATGAAACCAATGTTATTAGATGTTGCATTCAGTCCTGTTCACATTATTGTTTACGGACTAATAAAGTACATACCATATATTTTTGTAATACTCTTGCTATTAACAGCAGCTGTATTTACAATAATCAAAGTTATTAAACACGAAAAAAAGAAGAACGAAAATAAAACTGAAGAAGGTAAACAAGAGCAATGGAAACAATAATTTTCATGCTAATATCAGCCTTATTCCTTACTTGTGCTATTGAAATATTACCTCATGTACTTTTCAATAACAAAGCAAGATGGATTAAGACAAGCTTTTTGTGTAATATTGTTACAAATCCGCTTCTTAACACAATTTTATTACTATTTGGTATTGTTATTTCAAATACAATTGTGCTATTTGCAATAACAATCATTCTTGAATTCATCGTTGTTTACGCAGAAGCCAGACTATACAGTTTAGTACTTGATGAACATTTTTCCAAGACAATTAAAATATCAGCAATTTGTAACACTCTTTCATTTTTATCAGGAATTATCTTTGATAAAATATTTTAATAACCGAAACCAAAACAGAGCCGATTAAAACCGGCTCCGTTTGACATTTACATATTATATCCTTATACAGTTCACATCTATAAGCAAATCGTCATATAGTGAGGAATACATACATAATCTAATAGTTTGATATTATCTCCTACAAAAAGCTGGCAAACACCGACGCTCCCACAACAGTCAACAATCCTGCTACTGCCAATGATAAACTACTCATTGCACCTTCTATTTCACCCATTTCCATAGCTTTAGTTGTTCCCATAGCATGGGACGCGCATCCAATCCCAACACCTTTAGCAACAGGTTCCTCAATCTTAAATGCCTTACACACAAACTCCGCTATCATATTCCCAAATATTCCTGTAATTACAATAACTGCAATTGTTATAGTTACATATCCGCCCAATTCCTCAGAAACCCCCATTCCTATAGCTGTCGTAATGGATTTCGGAAGCAGGCTTACATATTCTTTATGAGTCATTCCAAATATAGCGCATAACGCAAGAACACTAACAAGACTTGTCAACACACCTGAACAAATACCTAAAATAACTGCCTTAGCATTTTTCTTCAACAAATCTACTTTTTCGTACAAAGGTATAGCCAAACATACTGTTGCCGGAGTTAGCAGATAGCTTATATATTTCGCACCTTCATTATATACTTCATAGTCAATATCCAATGCCACCACCACTAGCATAACTAGCACAATACCTATCAATAATGGATTAAATATAGCAAGCTTAAATTTGTTCTTTGCAGCCACACCTATACCATATGCAAGAAGACTTACAGTAACTCCAAAAAACACTGAATTAGTTAACATTTCCTTCATTATCATTTCCTCCTCTTCTTATAATAAATTGTGTAACTTTGCCTGCAACCACCATTACAACAACAGTTGTCACCACCAATATTATACTTACCTCTAACATTATTGGTTTAAGTACATCAAAGCTGTCCAAAAGTCCAACAGCTGGTGGAATAAACATTATAGGCATGATTTCCACAAGAAATTTACCGGTTTCCTTAACCGCTTCCAACCTTATTACGCCTGTCATTAAGCATACAAACAAAATCAAGAATCCATAAACACTTGCTGGCACTGGTAATGGAATTAATTGATTAAAAATTTCCCCAATAAAGGAAATAACTATAATTATGGCAAATTGCTTTAAATATTTCATAAAACGCTCCAAATATATAAATTCTTTATAACACATCAATAGTTGAATTATACCCAACTTTGTGCCATAATACATGTATATTACCAAAAAAATTACCAATAATCTATATATAACTATTCAGAGCCATGCAGTTTTATATAAAATAGGCTATTTAAGCTTGCTTGATATAGACTATTTTTATAAAACTATATGGCGAGAAGTCTATATGAGCAAAAGAAAAGCTTCGTAGAAGCGATTTTGCGAATATAGCTCTGAATAGTTACTCGCTTATAATAACTTAAGAAAGGCAGCATATTATGGCAAACATTGTTAAGATAAAAGATTTTTTAGATAAGCTTACACATCTTAAGCTTGTAACTGAATACGACCTTTTGGGTCACGACAACGACATAATTGAAAATGTAACCTTCGATTCAAGAGCGGTTACTAAAAACACACTATTTGTATGCAAAGGCATTTCTTTCAAATCTGAATATCTTGCAGATTCTGTAAGTAAAGGTGCCATAGCTTATATTTCACAGCAAAAATATGATGTAAATAATGTTCCTTACATTATTGTTTCAGATATCCGTGTAGCTATGGCTTATATTGGTGGTGTATTTTATGACGAATGCTGGAAGAACCTTAATATGACTGCAGTTACAGGCACCAAAGGCAAATCAACAACCTGCTACTATTTAAGAGCCATTATAGACAGTTACATGACTTCATTAAATAAGATGCCTTGCGGTATTGCTTCAACCATCGACATTTATGACGGTGTTGAATCTAAAGAGTCGCACAATACAACGCCTGAAGCACTGGATTTACATTTCCACTTGAATCGCGCAGTTAATTCAGGCATTACTTACTTTATATCAGAGGCTTCAAGTCAGGCATTTAAGTATCACAGACTTTTGAATTTGCGCTTCAATGTCGGTGTGTTTTTAAATATTTCCGAGGACCATATAAGTCCAATTGAACATCCTGATTTCGATGATTATTTTGCTTCTAAAAGAATTATGTTTGAACAGACTGACACAGCTTGTATCAACATGGACTGCGAACATTATGACGAAGTATATAATGGTGCTTTGGCATCTAAGAATATTGTGAAATTCAGCGCCCAAAATCCGGACGCTGATGTATATGGTTATAATATCAGAAAAGAAAATGACAGAATCTATTTCAATGTTAAAACAAAAGATTTTGACGAATTGTTCTATATAACAGTTCAAGGTCCTGCAATGTACAATGTTGAAAATGCTCTTGCTGCCATTGCCGCTGCCAGAGTTTACAATATCCCTGTAGACATAATCAAGGAAGGACTTGAGCATGCCGCTTCCGCCGGACGTATGGATGTATTTAAGAGTAATGATGGCTTGATTACAGTTATCGTTGACTACGCCCACAACAAATTAAGCTTTGAAAAGCTGTACGAAGCTGTGGATGCAGAATATCCTGATTACGATATTTATACAGTATTCGGATGTCCGGGAAGCAAAGCTATCACAAGGCGTAAAGACTTAGGAATACTTGCAGGAGAGCACTCTACAAGAGTATATCTTTGTGTGGAAGATCCTAACTTTGAGAAATTTGAGGATATATGTGATGAGATTGCACAGTATATTGACGAAGAGAAATGTCCAATCAAGGTTATCGAAGACCGTGGATTGGCATTAAAGGAAGCTATCGCCGATGCAACAAGAAAAACTGTAATACTTGTTACAGGTAAGGGCAATGAAACAAGAAACAAATACGGCACAGAATACATTGACTGCCCTTCAGATTTGGAGAACGCAGAAAGATATGTTTCTGAATATAATATGATTCATTAAAACAAAGCTGCCACATTAACGATGTCTTAATCGAAAATGCGGCAGCTCATCTTATATTACATTGTATATTCTCTCATTTTTAGCAGCTTCATAACCTTCATCACATCTTGCTTCTCATCGTCAACAATATCTTCTTCTCAATTCGACTTACCTGAACCTGACTTATACCCAGTATTTTTGCCACTTCCGTTTGAGTCTTATCCTGATAATATCTAAGAATTATTATCTCTCTGTCTCGTTCTGACAAATCCTCAATCATCTGTTTTATCATTAAATGATTCAATAATTTTTCCTTCTCACCATCTCCATTAATATAATTTTCATTTGCTACAACGCCTTTATCTTTATTTCCTATTTTATCCATCAAATAAATTTCATTGCCATCATTTTGATAAACTGTTTTATAAATCGACTCTATCTCTGCATTTGCATCAATAGTCATAACCACATCTTCTCTAGACATGTCCAGTTCTTTTGCAATCTCTTCAATAGTTGCATCCCTCCCCAGCTCTTGTGACAGCCTATCTGCCACTTGTCGCACTTTATATCCATTTTCTTTTATGGTTCTGCTAACCTTTATCATTCCATCGTCTCTTAAAAATCTCTTTATTTCACCTGCAATCATCGGAACAGCATAAGTACTCAGCTTTACATCATATGAACAGTCAAATTTATCAATTGCCTTTAACATTCCTATACAGCCTATTTGAAACAAATCCTCCAAATCATGATTCCTATTGCCGAATCTTCTTACAATGCTCCATATTAATCCTACGTTCTCCGTCACCAGCTTGTCTCTGGCATCCTTATCCCCTTGGTGTGCAAGATTAATCATTTCAATTGCATCCATCTACTCACCTATTTTTTTACTCATTTTTATAATAGTGCCCTCCATAGGCTTTGATTCCACTGTCAATTCATCCATAAACACTTCCATAAATACAAATCCCATTCCTGAACGCTCTTCGTCAGGTTTTGTTGTAAACAGTGGTTCACGGGCCTTCTCAACATTTTCAATTCCTCGCCCTTTATCTTCAATTGTAATATGTACCATATCATCCTCTATCTGGCATGTAATATATATTGTTCCTATCTCATTATCATATCCATGCACAACTGCATTTGTCACAGCCTCCGACACTGCCGTTTTAATATCCGCTATCTCCTCCAATGTGGGATTAAGTCTTGAAATGAATGATGCCACCGCAACTCTGGCAAAGCTTTCATTTTCTGATATACTATCAATCTCCAAATACATTTTTGTTTTCATATTTCACTCTCCTTATTAACTTTCTTTCTCTATGATTTTATACAATCCCGAAATAAGAAATATTCTATCTACATTACCCTTTATATTTCTTACCTTCACAACTCCGCCTAGAGGCTTTACCAGCCTGTATCTTCCCATTACAACACCAATTCCCGAGCTGTCCATAAATGCTGTATTTTCAAAATCAAATATAATGTTTTTTGCATCTCCTCTATAAATGTAGTAGTCCACCTTATCTTTGATTTCCAATGCGTTGTGATGATCCAAATCTCGATCCATTACAACAGTTAATGTGTCATTCTTCAATACATACTCCATATTATCCTCATCCTCCATTCCAAAAAAATAAAGAGAAGAATACTTGATTTATTCTTCTCTTTTGTATACTTTAATATTAAATTAGTATGTCAAATATGTTGTCGCCCAAACTGCATATTCTGAATTAGGCTCTAATTCTATAACCTTATTGAAATATTTGATTGAGTTTTCGTCATTGACGTCACCATTTTTAAGTCTGTATGATCTCGCAAGACAATACATTGCATATGTGTTAGTTGGTGCATATGTTTCAACCTTTGAAAGCATTGCTATTGCTGTATCATAATTTCCCTCATTATATGCCTGAACACCATTATTATAATAATGTGTTCCTGCATCTGTATATGTGAGATTCTGCAATGTCGTTCTAAGTGATGTAAATGACGCACTCGCATCCGCCACATCACCAAGCGTTAATAACATATCCGCACATCCAACCTTATCCTCAAGCATATATTTATTAGCTGCTTGGAAAAGAGTATCATATGCAGCAAGTGTAGCTTCTGATTTAGCACTTTCACCAAGCTGAGTACTCAATGTATCTCTTTCCTTCTGTAAACTTTCAACATTTTCTTTTAAACTGGCTATCTCAATATTAAGCTTAGAAATATCTTCATATTTAGCCTTCAATTCAGTCTTATTTTCATTAGTTGCCTGACTTACTCTCGCCGGTGTAACCAGGAAATACACCATAGCCGCACCAAGAATAATACCAATAACAACATTCACAAACACTCTAAGCCCATAATTAGTTTCTTTGTATGCATTCTCCGGAATGATAACATCATTTCCACTAAGAGCATCTCTTTCCTTTAAATCTTCAATGGTCTTTTTCTTTTTTCTGTGAGCTTCATTTTTCTTCTGCTCTTCTCTCTCTATTTCCTTCATATATTTGAGAGCAAGTGTATTACATCTGTCTATATTCAGTGTTCTTGTTAACTCCTTTTTGGCTCTGTCATATTCTTCTTTCTTCATATACATCAAAGCCAATAACAAATGTCCTTTAACAAAATGATGATTAAGACTTAACAGCTTTTTAAGCTGTATAATAGCTAAATCATCGCTACCTTCTTTTGCATAAGTCAATGCTATATTAAACTTTTTTATTGAATTGCTCATTGCCTCATGCTTATTAGGATTGGACTGAACCTCCTTTATATATTCGTCAGCAAGATTCTTTTCAGGACTAAGATTCTTACTAAGAACCCATTCCTTCAAAGCCTGAGCTGATTCTCCCATTTCATAGTATACTAATCCAAGCAAATTTCTCGCATTTATATTATTTTTATCTATCTTAATACTTCTCTGCAAAATGTCTGCCGCACCAGATAAATCTCTAACTCTGGCTTTTGCAAGACCCATATTATAATAACTGTTTGAAAGCTTTACAATCTTCTTGTACATAACTACATCAGTTCCACAGCTATTACAGAAATCCATATCCAATAGAACACTATTACATTTGTAACATCTCATTGTAATGTCTCCTTAGTCTTCTTCTTTCATCATTTCAATCATAATATCTGTTAAATCTATAGTTTTGTTATCATATATTGCACTTTCTACTTCGTCTACTTCAAGACTTGGATGAAATTTATTGATTTCTTCTTCAAACTTAATCATTGTTTTCTAATCCTTTCTCTAAGTATTCCATAATCTCGCCAACCATATATAACGAGCCTACACAGAATAACTTCTCATTACTATCCTTGCTTTGCACTGCATATTCAAATGCTTCTGTTATCGAGTGCTTGTCTATAATTTCCACACTCTTCTTTGCATCTATCTTTATAAGCGGAATAATATTATCCATTGCCAACGCCCTTGCTCCCTGAACAGGCGCTACAATTACCCTTTTCACATTAGTCAGTGTATTTAACAAATCCACCATCGACATATAATCCTTTTCCTTTACTACCGAAAAAAGAATGTGAACCTCTTCCGCCAAGCCACCTACATATCCTACAAATTCTCTAAGACCTTCTTCATTGTGCGCACCATCAAGATACACATTTTCAATAATTTCCTGCATTCTTCCTGCCCATTTTGTATTAGCAAGACCTTCTGTTATAGCCTCATTGCTTAACTGAAGTCCCTCTATATTATTCAAAGCTGTAATGGCAAGTGCACAATTATACACTTGATATTCCATAACAAAAGGAACTCGCAACAAACCATATTTATCATACATATTAACAAAGCAAAAATCAATAGCTTTATGTGTTTTTTCAATGATTTTTATAATTTGTTTATTAATACACACTGCTTTTGAGCCTAACTCTTTTGCTCTGTTTTCTATAATTTGGACAACTTTTCCATCCTCGCCATAATAAATCACAGGAACATCCGGCTTTATTATTCCAGCCTTTTCTGCCGCAATTTCCTCTATGGTATCACCCAAGATTTCCATATGATCCATACTTACTGTTGTAATAATGGTTACACATGGTTTCTTTACAACATTTGTGGCATCAAGTCTTCCACCAAGACCTGTTTCAAATATTGTGTATTCAACATTTTTTTGTTCAAAAATCAGGACTGCCAACACAAATAGCATTTCAAAAAATGATAGATGCATAAATCCTTCTTTTTGCATTTCATCCAACATTTTCTTTAATCTTATAAATGTTTCCAAAAACTCTTTATCATTTACATCCACACCATTAATTTTTATTCTTTCATTTATTTTAACAAGATGTGGTGATGTGAACATCCCTACGGACTTACCTGCTGACAATAATATACTATTTAAAAATGCACAGGTTGAGCCCTTACCATTTGTTCCCGCAATATGTATAATCTTAAGCTTATCCTGCGGATTACCAAATCTTTTAAGAACCTCTCCAATAGTATCTTCGTCCGTCTTTTTTACAAATTTAGGAATATCCAAAAGATACTTAACTGCTTCTTCATAATTAAATTCATCTACTCTTGTCTGCATTTTATCTGTCTCCGTTTCACAATCTATTATATAAAATAGCCTAATATTTGCAACTGAATCTTATCGCAAAATTCTACATTAATCGAGTATCTTGTAACAGCTTGATAAATTAAATGATGTGCAAGCACTTCTTTCACTTGTCGGGCTTTTGCCACAAAGAATAGAAGGGGCTTTTTTGCCCCTTCGTTCTATTCATCATCGTCTTCATAATCCTCACCATAGAATTTTTTACTAACGATTTTATCGCCTTTTCTTTTAAATACAATCTCTTCGTATTCATTTTCAACAATACTTGCCTTACCATCAATTAAAAGTCGTACACCCGGATATACTCGCTTTTCAACAACAACCTCGGCATACTTACCAACTTCCACTCTTCTTCTAACCTGTTCATACAAGCTTTTTATTCTGTGAATGTCAGCCGTTTTCTCAATCTTAGTTCTAACAAGCTGCATATACATTTTTTGATCTACATTCTTTTTATCTTTGCATAGTTCAAGAGTTTTCTCGATTTTTAAAAGCTCTGCCTCTTCAGCCTCCAGCTCTGCCCTCATATCATTAAGAGTCGCTGTAACACTTTCCTCTATGCCAACTTCAACCACTGTTTTTACACAGGTTTCACTTCCAAGATACTTTGTTCTGACTCGCCTGTTTGATTTAAGTGTACCACCTACAATTGTTGATGTCTTACCAAAAATATTTACATCTTTATATGCAGTGACATGAGAATTTACAATAGAATCCGACTGTATACTCCCACCGGAAGATACTGTGGCATTTTCTATAAACTGAGCGAACACATTGCCAACCGCAGATATATCCGCCTTTCCTCCACCAAGAATACCGCCTCTTACTAAAAGGTCTTTTCCTGCCGAAACTGTTGCAGCCTCTATACGCTTGCTTACAGTTATATTTCCAGTAGCTTTAACAACCATTCCTGCTTTTATTGTTCCAATTATTTCCAAGTCGCCCTTGAAATCAATATTACCCACACTCAAGTCAATGTCACTTGGAATAGTACATATTGGTGAAACCACAAGTTGTCCCATATTAAGCTCAACCTTACCTGCCATAGTAGCAAAATATCTATTCTGCTCATCAATTCTAAAGCCTGTACCTCTAAGCTCCGGTAAATCCTTCGTCTTCTTAGGATAAATAACCTTACCCTTAACATTTATGCCATTCTTACCATCAGACTTTGGTCTATATTCGGCAAGAAACGTATCCACTTCAACACTGTTAATGAGATTAAGATTATAATAATCTACTGAACCATTATCCAACAATTTAGGTTTTTTACTAGGATTTGGGTCAAATTTGAAACTATATGAACCATCTTCACCTTCCACCACCGGAACACCTGTAGCTACCACACAGTACTCTCCATAAATCCCTTGTGAAACCATTCTTTCAATTTCATCTTTATCTATACCGGCAATTATACCTTCTTCGGTAAGAACTTTTATAATTTCTTCTGTTGTAAATAGTTTTTCATCAGAATCGCTGACGGGTTTCAGACACAGTGCAACACTCATCACATCTTCGCTAACATCTATATCCATCAATAATTTTAAATCTTTTTCCATAACCCGTCACGCTCCTTTTATTTTATCTGATTATTTACTTTGTAAGATTTGCAAGGCTTTCAAGTACTCTTTCCATCATCTCTTTGTACTTAGCCTGTTTTTCTTTTTCTTCATTTATCTTAGCTTCTGGTGCCTTGTTAACAAAATTTGGATTATTAAGCATTCCATCAACTCTGGCAATTTCCTTTGTAAGCTTTTCTTTTTCCTTTGTAAGTCTTTCTATTTCCTTTTCAATATCAACAAGTTCTGCAAATGGCATATACACTGTTGCCTTTGATACAACTGTCGATACTGCATCATCCGGAATTCCCGACTTATCTTCCTGTACAATTACTTCACTTGCATATGAAAGTGTTCCGAAGAATACTTTACCTGTTTCAAAAATATTTCTCACGTCAGCATTTTCTGAAACAACATAAACTGTAGCCTTCTTGCTAGGTGGAACATTCATATTTGAACGAACATTTCTGATTGCACGAACAGCTTCCTTGATAGCTTCAATGTCGCTCTCTTCCTTAGCAAAGTTTAATTCTTCCTTATATTCAGGCCATTTAGAAATCATAATTGACTCTTCTTTGTCTTCTAAGTTTGTGAAGATTTCTTCTGTAATAAATGGCATATATGGATGTAATAATTTAAGTGATGTAACAAGTACTGTCTTAAGTGTGTATAACGCTGCTTCCTTAGTATTATTATCGTCACTGTAAAGTCTTGGCTTAACCATTTCAATATACCAGTCACAGAATTCTTCCCAAATGAAGTTGTAAAGCTTATCAGCCGCAATACCAAGCTCGAATTTCTCAATATTATCTGTAACTTCGCGTGCTAGATTATTTACCTTTGATAAAATCCACTTATCAGCATCTGTAAGCTTGTCAATTGAAACATCTGCAATACCGCCTTCAGGCATATTCATCATAATAAATCTCGATGCATTCCATACCTTGTTAGCAAAGTTTCTGCTTGCTTCAACTCTTTCCATATAGAATCTCATATCGTTACCAGGTGCATTACCTGTAATAAGTGTAAATCTAAGTGCGTCTGCACCATACTTCTCGATAATTTCAAGTGGGTCAATACCATTTCCAAGAGATTTACTCATCTTTCTACCAAGTGAGTCTCTTACCAAGCCATGAATAAGTACTGTATCAAATGGTACTTCTCCTGTGTGTTCAAGGCCTGAGAACATCATTCTCATTACCCAGAAAGGAATAATATCGTAACCTGTTACAAGTACATTTGTTGGGTAGAAATATTCCATTTCCTCTGTCTTTTCAGGCCAGCCAAGTGTTGAGAATGGCCATAATGCTGATGAGAACCATGTATCAAGTGTATCTGGGTCCTGACGCATTTCCTTATTACACTTTGGACAATTGCATTTATCTTCTTTTGTAACTACCATCTCACCACAATCATCACAGTAGAATGCAGGAATCTGGTGTCCCCACCATAACTGTCTTGAAATACACCAGTCACGGATGTTTTCTAACCAATGGAAATATGTCTTCTCAAAATGCTCTGGAACGAACTGTGTTGTGTCATTCTTAACTGCATCAATGGCAGGGCCTGCAAGTGGCTTCATCTTTACGAACCACTGCTTAGAAACTCTAGGTTCAACTGTTGTTCCACATCTGTAGCATGTACCTACATTGTGTGAGTAGTCTTCAATCTTAACCAATGCACCTTCTGCCTCAAGGTCAGCAACGATAGCCTTTCTAGCCTCGTATCTGTCCATACCTGCGTACTTTGGATAATCCTCTGTAATCTTGGCATCATCTGTCATAACATTGATGATTGGAAGATTGTGTCTTGCACCAACCTCAAAGTCGTTAGGGTCGTGAGCAGGTGTAATCTTAACAACACCTGTACCAAAATCCATCTCTACATAATCATCTGCAACGATTGGAATCTCTCTGTGTACAAGAGGAAGTATAACTGTCTTTCCAATCATATCTTTATATCTATCATCATTTGGGTTAACTGCAACAGCTGTATCACCAAGTAATGTTTCCGGTCTTGTTGTAGCAAGATTGATGTATCCACTGCCATCTGACAACGGATATCTTAAATGCCAGAAATGTCCTGCCTGATCTTCATATTCAACCTCTGCATCAGAAATTGATGTAAGACATTTTGGACACCAGTTGATGATTCTCTCACCTCTGTAGATAAGTCCCTTGTCGTAAAGGTTAACAAACACTTCCTTTACAGCCTTATTACAGCCTTCGTCCATTGTAAATCTTTCTCTGTCCCAATCAGCTGAAGAACCAATCTTTTTAAGCTGAGTAACGATTCTTCCGCCGTACTCTCTCTTCCATTCCCAAGCTCTCTCTAAAAATCCGTCTCTTCCTAAATCTTCCTTAGTAACGCCATCTTTTCTCATAGCTTCAACAATCTTAGCTTCTGTAGCAATTGAAGCATGGTCTGTACCAGGAAGCCAAAGTGCTGAATATCCCTGCATTCTCTTTGTTCTAATGAGGATATCCTGCAATGTATTATCAAGAGCATGTCCCATATGTAACTGACCTGTAATATTTGGAGGTGGCATTACGATAGTGAATGGCTTCTTGTCCTTATCTATCTCAGCGTGGAAATATTTCATCTTTTCCCAGTTAGCATATATTCTTTCTTCTATCTCGTTAGGATTATAATTCTTTTCTAATTCTTTCATTTTAAATCTCCATTTCTTTATCTATTATTTCGCCATGTCGATGGCATCATAAATACCAGTATTGGGAATAACTCAAGTCTTCCCGCTAGCATATCAAATGTAAATACCAGTTTTGACAAATTTGAAAACTCCGAAAAGTTTCCTGTAGGACCTACCATATTAAGTCCCGGTCCAATATTGTTAAGTGCGGCAGTAACCGCCGTAAAGTTTGTCACCAAATCAAATCCATCTAAGGATATAATAAGAAGCGAACCTACAAACAACAATACAAACGCAAATACATATACATTGACGGAACGAATGACTTCATGTTCAACGGTTTTCCCATTAACCTTTACCTTTTTTACACATCTTGGATGAACAATGACCTTAAGCTCTTTCACCAGCGTCTTAAACAATATTACAAATCTGTCAACCTTCATACCACCGGCTGTACTTCCTGCACATCCTCCGACAAACATCAATATGACAAGTATTGTCTTTGACAACTCCGGCCACAAATTATAATCACATGTTGCATATCCTGTTGTAGTTATAATTGAACCAACCTGAAAGCTTGCATGCTTTACCGCTTCTCCTGTACTGTCATACAATCCATTAATGTTTATTGAAATAATTACTATTGAAATAAACACTATTGCTAAATAGACTCGAAGCTCTGTAGACTTAAAGAAGTCTTTAAACTTTCCTTTAACAATCAGGTAATACATACTGAAATTGACACCACACATTATCATAAATACAGTTATTACAATCTGTACATATGATGAATAATCTGCTGCACCTGAATTAACTATACCAAAACCACCTGTACCTACTGTACCAAATGACAGTGTCAACGAATCAAATAACGACATTCCTCCTGCCAAAAGCAATAACACTTCTATAACCATTATCGAAAAATACATTGCATATAATATAAATGCTGTATCTCTAACCTTTGGCACCAGTTTACCGACGGATGGTCCGGTACTTTCCACCTTCATAATGTACATATTATTTCCACCTGAAAGTGGCAAAATTGCCATAATAAACACCAACACACCCATACCACCTAACCAGTGTGTAAAACTTCTCCAGAAAATCAAAGATTTCCCAAGAGCCTCCACATCTGTAAGTATAGTAGCTCCCGTCGTGGTAAAACCTGACACAGTCTCAAACAACGCATCAACTACCGATGGTATTGCACCTGAAAATACAAATGGCAACATACCAAATATACTAAGCACAATCCAACTAAGTGAAACTATCACAAAGCCTTCTTTTGCATATAATACTTTATTCTTCGGCTTAAATCTTGTTATAACAAAGCCAATAACCAAACAAAGCAGCATAGTAACTGCTATACTCATAGCCTCCTTACTTTCTCCATACACTCCCGCAACTATTAACGGTAATATAAGTATTGCCCCTTCAATATTTAATATCCACCCTACAATGTATGTTATCATTCTGTAATTCATAATTTTACTCCACTATATCAGTAATATCATGTATTTCCGGCACCATTGACACAACAATGACCGAATCTCCAATCTTCATTACCTCTTTACCCCTAGGGGTAATAATCTCGCCATTTCTACTTATGGCTGCAATAAGAATTCCCTTCTTTATCTTAAGCTCCTCCAATGACTTGCCAAGAATCTCATTGTTTTTTCTTATCTTGAACTCCAACGCTTCAACTTTATCCTCGATAAGACTATACATAGTTTCTAAGTTAGAACCTTCTGCATTCTTCATAGCACGAACATATCTAATGATATAATCTGCTGTAATATTTTTAGGGTATACTGTTGTATCCAAGTCAAGATTCTTAATAACCTCAGAAAAATTCATTCTCTTAATCTTTGTTACCACCTTACAATCATTGACCGTTTTTGCATACATTGATAATAGTACATTCTGCTCATCATGACCTGTAAGTGCAATAAACGAATCTGCACTTCCAAGACCTTCCTCTAACAATACAGTCTGTTCTGTACCATCGCCATTAATAATAGTAGCTTCCGGAAGTATATCACTTAACCTGTCACATCTATCCTTATCTTTTTCTATTATCTTTACATTAATTCCGGATTTTTCAAGAATTTTAGTAAGATAAACTGCTGTTGCGCCTCCACCTACTATCATTGCATCCTTTATTCTATGGGATATAATTCCTGTTTTTACAAAAAATTGCATTGCCTTCTTTGCTGATGCCACAAAAGAAACAACATCCTTTTCCTTAAGAACAAAATTTCCTCTAGGTATAAACACTTCATCATCTCTTTCAACAAGACATACCAAAATATCACATTTAAGCCTAGTTGCAATGTCCATAACTGCCACATCATTAAGAATCGAATTTTCAGGAATTTTAAACTTTAATAATTCAACCTTTCCCTTAACAAATGTATCCACTTTAATAGCACTTGGCATTCTAAGTACTCTTGATATTTCTTGTGCCGTAGCAATCTCCGGGTTGATTACCATCGCAAGACCAAGCTCTTCTTTAATCAATCTAACCTGTTGACTATACTCATGATTTCTAATCCTTGCTATAGTTTGACAACCACCAACTTTTTTCGCAACAAGACAACATAAAATATTAACTTCATCTGATTCCGTAACTGCTATAAGCAAATCAGCATCTTTAATACCAGCCTCCAACTGAATGTCATATGTAGCTCCATTCCCTACAATACCCATAACATCATTTTCAGCTGATACTGTAGATACAACACTACTATCGTTATCTATAATTGTTATGTTATTATTCTTCGTATCCAGCTGTTCAACCAAAGTTGAACCAACCTTTCCGCAACCTACTATAATAATATTCATAGCTTTCCCTTTCGTATCAAGGGTCGTATGAAACGACTCTATATTATATAAAATCAATTTCAGGGCAATAATTCACCCATCTTATTATATTATAAATGATTTTTTGGTAATGTAAAGAAAAAGATTACCTTATTTTACCCTTTATATTAAGTTAGGGCGGTTCGCTTCATTGCGACCGCCCTTGTAACTCTTATATATTTTTCAAAACCTTTTTACGAATATATGTAAATGTATAATCTTCACCTTTCTCAGCGAGCATAGTCAACAGCTTACAAAGTAACTTGTCAGAATTAGGATGTATCATATATTTATGATGTCCTTTGTTGTAGTATTCAAGTGCACTTGAATCCGTGTACTCCTCGCCTTTGTAAACCTTACATGCAGCCACTCTGTCACAAAACATTTCAACAACATACTTTATTGGCATTTCCATACCTACCATGCCTTTATCAGAATCCATACTATAGTCAATCCAGTATTCCATATGATGCTTGTTTCTTCCTTTGTGATGAAGCCATGCCTTTGAATAACCAATATTTTCTTTCTGCGCAGCATTAGGGCTTCTATATCCCTGATAATATCTGACACCTACTAAAAACTCTACTGGTGAATACTTTGATAAATCATGTAATAGTCCCTGTTTATAAAGTCCTGATTTAAAACAATGCTCCATAACAAGCTTTTTATGCTTATTTATAGTATTCAAATGTCCTATGAATTTTTGCCATAAAGTTAACTTTTCCATATATTCATCTCATATTAATATTTTCTAATTATATCTGTGTTTCTACGAAGATATCGTAGATAGCCTTGATTGCCTTTTCAAAGTCTGCATTTCTAACACCGATAATGATGTTAAGCTCACTAGAACCCTGATCAATCATCTTGATATTGATGTTTGCATGTGATAACGCTGCAAAGATTCTGGCAGCTGTACCCTTTACAGCCTTCATACCACGACCTACTACTGCTATAAGTGCAAGGTCTGTTTCAATCTCGATTGTATCAGGGCTTGAAAGTCTGTGAATATCAGACAATACAAGCTGTTCCTTACCTTCGAATTCAGGCTGATGAACGAATACTGTCATTGTATCAATACCAGATGGTACATGCTCAAATGATATTCCGTGCTTTTCAAAAGCTTCAAGAACCTTTCTGCCGAAACCAACCTCTGAGTTCATCATATCCTTTTCAATATTGATAGCAACAAAGCCCTTCTTACCAGCTACACCTGTTATTGTGTACTTAGACTGACGACATGTGCTTTCTACAATCATTGTACCCTCATCTTCAGGTCTGTTTGTATTCTTGATATTAATTGGAATACCTTCCTTTCTTACAGGGAAGATTGCATCCTCATGAAGTACGGATGCACCCATATAAGAAAGCTCTCTAAGCTCTTTATATGTAATTGTATTGATAACCTCAGGATTGTGAATAATTCTTGGGTCAGCTACAAGGAAACCTGATACGTCTGTCCAATTCTCGTAAAGATTTGCCTTAACAGCCTTTGCAACGATAGAGCCTGTAACGTCTGAGCCACCTCTTGAGAAAGTCTTAACCCTTCCATTTGCATATGCGCCATAAAAGCCTGGCACTACTGCTCTTTCTACATCTGCAAGTCTGGCACTTAAAACTGCCTGTGTCTTTTCTGCATCAAAGTTACCCTCCTCATCAAAGAAAATAACTGTTGCTGCATCAACAAACTCATAGCCAAGATACTCAGCCATAATAATACCATTTAAATATTCGCCTCTTGAAGCAGCATAATCACTACCGGCCAATGCCAAGAACTGCTCCCTAATTGTCTCGAATTCATCATCCAATGATAATTCAAGCTCAAGACCATCGATAATCTCGTTATATCTTTCCTTTATCTTATGAAGAGCATCTGTGATATCCTTACCTTCTTCAGCCAATGCATAACAACCATACAACATATCTGTTACTTTTGTGTCCTCATTAAATCTCTTACCCGGAGCTGAAGGTACAACATATCTTCTAGCTTCATCTGCTCTTATAATATCTCCTACCTTTTTGAACTGACTTGCACTTGCAAGTGAGCTACCACCAAATTTTACAACTTTTTTCATGTCCTTAATCCTTCCTTAGGAAAATAATTGATTTTGAAAATCCATCACATATTAGAAAACCACATTTTTAGGAAATTGGCAAGTGTTTTTTGTAAAATGGTGGGGGATTTTTATGAATTTGGGGCGGGATTGTTGTAGTTTTGTTTTGGAATTGATGCAGCGGCAAGAATTATGTAAACTTTTTACATAAAGGGTACGTCCTTTTTCAAGATTCAGCTTTTTCGAGACGTAGTTTACTTATCAAAATATGGTGGAATTTCACAATATTACGTCCTATTTTTTTCAACCTCACAAACAGGACGTAAAAAACAGGTCAAAAAAGTCTTTTTTCTTGATTTTATTCTAATAATTGGCATAAATTTACGTCCTTTTTCAGTGATTTCATATTTTGAGACGTAATCTTGACCTACAAACATAATATTTCATGAAAAAAATACGTCCACAAATCTATGTTTCACAAACAAAGACGTAAATGGTCATCACGAAGAACAATAACCTGACATTATATCCTTTAACACTCCTTCTAACACCCCCGTATTAAGTGTTTGTTTTGAAGTTTCAAATGTAACCACAAGATTTTTTCCTATATACACGTCATTCTTCTCGTATTGTTCAATCTTACTTATTGCTTTTTTACAATATTCAGCATCATCCATCATCCCAAAATGTTCC
Source organism: uncultured Roseburia sp. (assembly GCA_964515325.1). GTDB lineage: Bacteria > Bacillota > Clostridia > Lachnospirales > Lachnospiraceae > SVEL01. The sequence goes on from CAZESO010000006.1 coordinate 26,172, forward strand.
ATATAGATTTCTTTTCTATTATTCATATTCAACAATGTAAAATCCGGATAGACAATTCCAAATCCACCAAGAACTAAAGGATATTCATAACGATAAGGAATTCCCATACTATAAAGCTTATCTGCTATTATTTTTTCAGATTTGGAACGAACCCTTTCTCCTCGTTCAGTAATAATCACGGGAATGTCGTCATCAATCTTTTTTCCTTTATATTCTACACTTAGCCACTGTTCCAAAAACTGTTCATCTGTTAAAATATATGGTGTTACAAATTCTTTTTTATTAGGGTTTGTTTTTGAATAAACATCCATTAATTCCGTATTAGCAAGATTATAAAGAATATTTTTCACTTGTTTTTTCTCGTTATTTGCAATCTTTAAAAACCTCTGGTCATAGTCTTTTTGAGCAAGAGATTTTATCATCATTTTGTCATTCTTTGAAATATATACTAACTTTTTTGAATCTTCCATTCTATGATAATACTGTATGATTCCATTAGATTTTGACAATTTTAGCGAACCCTTCGGCGCCCTCTTCAATGACTTTTCTGCTTTCGCAATAACTTTATCTAATTCCTTCTGCTTCTCTTCAAAAAATTGTTTAATATACCTAGTTTCTTTAATAATAGATATCCCTCCTTAAATTGTGCTGTATTCTTTTTATTAAATGGATTAAAAAATGATTAATATTTACCTGAAATTTTAACTTTCCAGACATTGATGCGGATAGCCTTTCCCATAGAAT
>CAZESO010000007.1:0-16775 GCA_964515325.1 uncultured Roseburia sp.
ACCATCAACAATTCATTAACCATTCATCTTCATAGTCACCTGTATTCTCTTCTTCTCAAGGTCAACGCTCATTACCTTAACCTCAACGATATCACCAACGCTTACTGCTTCAAGTGGATGCTTAATATATCTTTCTGTCATCTGCGATACATGAACAAGTCCGTCCTGATGAACACCGATGTCTACGAATGCACCGAAGTCAATAACATTTCTTACTGTTCCTTTAAGAATCATACCAGGTGTTAAGTCCTTCATTTCAAGTACATCTGTACGAAGGATTGGCTTTGGCATTTCATCTCTAGGGTCTCTCGCAGGCTTTTCAAGCTCTTTTACAATATCTCTAAGTGTGATTTCACCTACACCAAGTTCTTTAGCTATAACTTCGTAATTCTTCACAAGAAGGCTAAGTCCAACAAGCTTGCCCTCGCGTAAATCATCCATCTTGTAACCAACTTTATTAAGAAGCTTTTCAGCCGCTTCATATGATTCAGGATGTACGCTTGTCTTATCAAGAGGGTTGTCACCATCTGAAATTCTCATGAAACCTGCACACTGCTCATAAGCTTTTGGTCCAAGCTTAGCAACCTTCAAAAGCTGTTTTCTATTTGTAAATTTACCATTTTCTTCACGATATGTGATAATGTTTTTGGCAATCACCTTTGATACACCTGAAATGTATTCAAGAAGGGATGCTGATGCTGTATTTAAATCAACACCAACTTTATTAACACAGTCTTCAACAACATTTTCAAGGGCTTCTCCAAGCTTCTTCTGGTTCATATCATGCTGATACTGACCAACACCGATTGACTTTGGATCAATCTTAACAAGCTCAGCCAATGGGTCCTGCACTCTTCTTGCGATTGATGCTGCACTTCTCTGTCCAACATCAAAGTTAGGGAATTCTTCTGTAGCAAGCTTACTTGCTGAATATACAGAAGCACCAGCCTCATTAGTGATGATGTATGCAACATTTTCATCGATTTCCTTTAACATTTCAACGATAACCTGTTCTGATTCTCTTGAAGCTGTACCATTTCCAAGAGAAATAAGTGTGATGCCATACTTCTTAATAAGCTTCTTAACCACTTCCTTAGCTTCCTTTATCTTCTTCTGTGGCTCAGTTGGATATATAACGATTGTATCAAGCACCTTACCTGTAGCATCTACAACTGCAAGCTTACAACCTGTTCTGAAGGCAGGGTCCCAACCAAGAACTACCTGATTAGCAATAGGTGGCTGCATAAGAAGCTGTTCAAGATTCTTGCCAAATACTTTGATAGCACCATTTTCCGCATTTTCTGTAAGTTCACTTCTGATTTCTCTCTCAATCGCAGGAGCAATAAGACGCTTATAGCTGTCATCAATAACCGCTGCAAGAACATCATTTGTATACTGATTGTCCTTTAAAATAACCTTTTTCTTCAAATAATTAATAATTCTTTCTTCCGGAGCTACAATCTTAACTGTAAGCACCTTTTCATTTTCACCACGATTAATGGCAAGAACTCTATGTCCTGCCATTTTGCTGATAGGTTCTTCAAAATTGTAGTACATTTCATATACAGTCTTAGCCTCTGCATCCTTCGCAGTAGATGTAAGAGTACCCTCTTTAATTGTAAGCTCTCTTATGTATTTTCTGTAATCAGCTTCATCTGAAATAATTTCTGCAATAATGTCAGAAGCGCCTGCGATAGCTTCCTCCACAGTCTTAACTTCTTTTTCTTCTGAAAGATAGCTTTCCGCTGTCTTTTCAAGAGGCTCATTTGTCATCTGTAACATAATAATTGTAGCCAAAGGCTCAAGTCCTTTTTCCTTCGCAACAACTGCTCTTGTTCTTCTCTTTTGCTTATATGGTCTATATAAATCTTCAACAGCCACTAATGTTTCAGCTGCTTCTATTTCCTTCTTCAATTCTTCTGTAAGCTTGCCCTGTTCTTCGATAGATGCAATTACAGTTTCTTTTCTCTCTTCAAGATTTCTTAAATATTTAAGTCTTTCATCAAGATTTCTCAAAACCTCATCATTCAATGAACCTGTTACTTCTTTTCTGTAACGTGCAATAAACGGAATTGTATTTCCTTCGTCAATTAATTTTACTGTTGCTTCAACCTGCGATAATTTAATCGAAAGTTCTTCGCTAATCTTCTTTAAAATATCCAAAATCTTACCTCATTTCTGTGTTTTTATGCCTAATATTTTCTAGCGCAACACTTCCTTTATGATACCTTAAAAATATAGAAATTTCAACATTTTTATATTTACAAAGCCTCTTGAAATATGTTAAGATGTTCATAGACAGAAACGTGAATTTCAAGAGAAAGGAGTCTCTTATGGTTAATGGTATAAATAACAATATATATAACGATTATTACTCTGATTATAAATTGGGCAATGATGGTAGAAATGCTAATGGTATGACTCCTGAAGGCGAATGTCAGACTTGTAAAGGGAGAAAATATCAGGATGGTTCTGACGAGATGGTTTCTTTTAAAGCTGCATCTCACATTTCTCCCGAAGCCGCACCGGCTATGGTGCGCGCCCACGAAGGCGAACATGTAAGCAACGCTTTCAAAAGCGCAACTATGAATGACGGCGAAGTTGTTAGTGCTTCTGTTTCCATACAAATGGACAAATGTCCTGAATGTGGCCGCTCATATGTATCAGGCGGAACTACAACCGCTATGATTAAGTATAACAAAGATCCTTATGCACAGAATACTAAGAAATTAGATCAAACCAGAGTTATTGGACAAAATGTAGATGCAAGATGCTAATTTTTTTCATATGTTTTTCCTCAAAAGAGCTATCGTTTTACACGATAGCTCTTTTACTCTTTAACCTTATTGAGTTATATCATATGTTTTATCATTAACAAATATTTGTTTTATAGGTTCATATGCACTAAATATCTTCCCTTCAACATAATAGAATTTCTCAGGTTTCACACCCATTTCCATCATTTCTATGATATTTTCCACTCGTGGACCATGTAGCGGATTACATTCTGTAATACAAGTAATCTTATCTTGCTTAACATAACTTAATGCTTCATCATTAACGCCATCAAAGGATATTACCATAATCTCACCTGATGCAATATCCGAACCTACCGTTTTACCTGCTTCTTCTATAGCTTCAATTGCACCAAAAGCTTCATTATCATTTTCACAATATACAACATTTATATTATCATATTGTGAAAGTAATGTCTTCATAACCTCTTCTGCTTTTGCCTGAGTAAAGTCTCCTGAAACCTCTGCCATCAAATCCCATCCATATTCCTCAGCAGCTTCCTTCAAAGCCTTAGTTCTTCCAATCTGTGATGTTGCGCCTAATGTTCCTTGTATATTTACAATATGTATGTTTTCCGGCAACATTCCATTATAATAAACATATCTGTTCAACCATTCAACAGCCTTCTTGCCTTCAAGTTCAAAATCCGAACCAATCCAGCAGGTAAATAAACTTTCATCCTCAACATCAATCATTCTATCTACAATAATTACCGGAATACCTGCTGCTTTAGCCTCCTCAAGAACTGTATCCCATCCAGTCTCTGTAACAGGAGCTAACACAATATAATCAACTTCCTGTTGAATGAATGTTCTTATAGCTGTAATCTGATTAGCTTGCTTTTGCTGACCATCTTCAAATATGAGTTTATATCCGTTTTCTGCCGTGAAAGTTTCTTTCATAGATTGTGTATTTTCATTTCTCCAATCAGACTCTGCACCCAACTGCGAAAAACCAATTACAATCTTCTCACTACCATTATCCGCTTTCTCTTTAGATGAATCAACCACATTTCCATCCAGCCTATTGCACCCTACTAATAAGATATATATTATCAATATAGTTATTATCTTTACTCTTTTAATGATCATAATATTCTCCACTATTATTCATGGAAATATGAAGCAGAATCTTCTAAATCTTTAGCCATAGTATTAATTCTAATACAATGTTTATTTACAAGTTCGATTTCAGATATAATCTCTGTAACATTATCACTTACTTCTTCACTACTTGCATAATTTTCCTGGCTAATTGCACTAAGTTCTGTAACATTATCCAAAACTTTTTCCTTATAACCTGTAAGATTGTCAGTCTTATCAGCTATATGTCTAATATTATTTACAGACTGAGTTATATCTCCACTAAGCTCATCAAACTTCTTCTGTGTATTTGATACACTCTGTTGTTCTTCTGCCATTAAATCAGCTATTCCTTCCGCAAGCTGCACTGACGCTTCAGACTTTTTAATAATTGTCTGAGCCATATTCTTAATCATTTCAGCACCTTCTGCACTCTGTGTTGCCAACTTACCAATCTCTCCCGCAACTACTGCGAAACCTTTTCCAAGCTCGCCTGCTCTTGCCGCCTCAATTGATGCATTTAAACTAAGCAAATTAGTTTGTTCTGAAATATCCAAAATGATACCTACTGCCTTATCAATTTCTGCAATGGAAATATTAGTTTCTTTTATCTGCTCTAAAATATCCTTTACTGCATTCACTGATTTCATGCTATTTTCCATAATTGTACTCATATTATTCTTAGCTTCATCATTGGATTTTAATAGGTTTTCTGAATTATTATATAAAAGCTCTACATCTTCTGAAATCTCATTAATACATGTACCCATATCCAACATCTGCATATTAATATTCTGTACATTACCAGCCATACCACCAGCCGCTGCCGACAAATCAGACATCGCTGATGTGATTTGTCTTGCCCTTGTTGTACTGCTGTTGCTCAATGTTGCCATTTCTCCAATATCATTACCCAATTGATTTGAAACAGATTTAACCTTACCAATAGTTGATGATAAATTTTCCTGCATCTCTTTTGTTTCAATAAGAAGATTGTGCATTTCTCTAACTGCTGTCTTTGTTTCCGGCTGTTTACTTAAATTACCTTTTGATAAAGCATCCACTCTTGAACCGGCAACAGCTACAGATTTAGCAATATATCTGCTTACAATAACTGCTGTAGCAGCGAACATAATTGTTAAAACTACAGCTAAAATACTTGCGCTTATCATATTACTTGAAATAGCATCTGTTACAACTGTCTTTGGCTGACCTGCAAATGCCATTGCTGTTATCTCGCCTTCAAATGTAATAGGCAAATAGAAACCATAATAATCAACACCTTCAATTGTTACAGTATCATCAAATATACCTTCATCCAATACTTTTCTATCAGCATCAAAACCCGTTTCAAATTCTATTTCTCGAATTCTAAAATCATTATCATTCTTAATAGAAGAAGTACCCGAACCACTTGTAAGAATAATACCCAATTCTATACCCTGTTCTTTCAAACAGTCCATATAATCATTGTATGTTAAAACATTACCACCATTAATTTTAGTGCCACTACAATGAGTAGAAAGATTACTAGCTGCTACATAAAGAGTATCTTCCATCTGACTTTCCAAATTAGCTTTTGTAGTATTAATGGACTGCAAAGTAACAATTGTAATTGATACTATCAAAGGAATAATAGACATTATCAGCAACATAATGCTAAGTTTGACTCCACCACTCTTTTTATCCTTAACGCGTTTTTCCTTAACTCTTTTTTCTTTTACCGGTTTTTCTTTGACCTTCTTTTCTTTTGCCATAAACCATCTAGCTCCTTTCGCTTAAGTTATATTCAATTCATAATACACGAATACAGTCGCCGCTGTAATATGCGACGACTGTCAATTACACCTTTATACTATTTTACAGTATTATGCCTTAACTTTCAAGCCTCTTTTTTTTCGAGCTAAGACAATACTTTGGATAACAAGGAACAGGCAAAGCATTGCCGCAATTGTAATTCCTGTCCACCAAGCTTCATCAAGACCAAGTGATGAAACTATATTTTGAATTGTACTAAGTGAAAGTACACCAAAAAATGTTCCAATAATGTTACCAACACCACCGGATAACAATGTTCCACCGATAATCGATGATGCAATGGCATTCATTTCCATACCTGCTGCATGTGTTGACGAACCAGAACCAACATACATAAAGTATACAAATCCGCCAATACCAGCTAAAAGGCTACATAATAAATGGGATAAAAACTTAGTTCTCTTTACATTAATACCAAGCATCAATGCACTCTGATTATTACCGCCAACAGCGTAGAAGCTACGTCCAAGCTTTGTCCATCTAAGCATAACAAACATAACAATAACCACTACAATCGCCACAATTACACCGATACTTATATATGCGTCAAGATACTTCCCTAATGAGTTTGTATATCCCATACCCGGAATAATTATACGTGTATCTTTAAGCTTAACAAATTCTTCATGGACAACATTAAACGGATTAGTATTAACAATTGTTGTCATACCTCTTGCAAAGAACATTCCCGCCAGAGTTACAATAAATGGCTGAATATCTAAATATGCAACCAAAAATCCCTGAACAACGCCAAATGCAACACCAATTGCAAGCGCAAGGAGTAATGCCCCGAATACACTTCCATTATGTTTATCCAAATACACTGCACAACTCATACAAACAAGAGCTGTTACACCACCAACAGAAATATCAATTCCTCCTGTAATCATTACAAGACTCAAACCACATGATAATATGATAAGTGACGCATTATGAATCAACATATTAAAGAATGTCTGTGGCTTTAAAAAAGCTTCTCCCAAAAACAGAACCGCACCTATGTACATACCAAAGAATACCACTATTGTAATTATCAATAAAAGATTGGTGTCGGTTATACCCTTGCCTTTTAATTTATTACCTTTTAACATATTAACCGACCTCCTTTACACCAGCATTCTTTTTAGCATTAATCTTATTTTTAAATGCTTGAAGCTTTTCTCTTACAACAGGTGAACTTATCACTACAAGTATAATTACCACAATGGCCTTATATGCAGGAAGCTCTGTTGAAGCTACCTGTTGTGAATAAAGTGTTGTAGTAAGAAACTGAATAATATATGCTCCTAAAATAGAAGCTCCCATACTAAACTTACCTCCACTAAGGGCATTACCACCTAATGCAACAGCAAGAATAGCATCCATTTCTATATCCTTTGCAATAACAGAATAGTTAATACTTGTACGGCTAACTTTAATCAAGCCACATACAGCCACACATAATCCCAAAATTACAAATGATAAAATCTTGATAAATACAGGATTTATACCATTAAGTTTTGCCGAATTTTCATTAATACCAACTGCCTGTGTATATAATTTAATGTTTGTGAACTTCATCACCAACGCTATAACAACCATACATAATATTGCTATGAAAAATGGTGTCGGAATAGGTATTCCCGGAATAAACCCACCAATATACTTAAACTGTGGGTCATTAACAATAGGAAGCTGGTTATTATTAATCCAAGCTGCTATGGAACGGCCTGCTGTATACAATATAAGTGTTGCAACCATTGGTTGTATCTTAAACACTGCAACCAAAGTTCCGTTGAACGCGCCACAAAGCATTGTTGCCAAACAAGCCACCAAAAATGCACCAATTACCATTACAACACTTACTTCATCAGCTCTTGCATCCGCACCACATAACACACGAACAATAGCACTACCTGCTATGGCAATACATGCACCCACACTAATGTCCTGCCCACCTGTAGCAGCCGTTACAAGTGTCATACCAATAGCCAAAATGGCAAGTTCTGAACCATTATCAAGAATGGAAATAAGATTACCCGACAATACTTTATTGCCCGAACTGGTTATTTTAGTTGAAATTTCAAAAAAATCAGGGTTCTTAATTAAATTAAACAATACCAATATCAATAATGCTACTACCGGTATGAAAATCTGATTACTAACCAACTTTTTGAAAAATTCTGCTATATTAAATTGTGATTTTTCTTTAGTCTGTGTCATTATTTGTCACCTCCGGCAATCGTACTCATAATCTTATTCTGATTCATATCTTCACCAGAAATCTCTCCTACCACTTTCCTGTCTCTCATTACAATAAGTCTTGAACATGTTCGAAGCATTTCATCTGTTTCAGAGGAAATAAATGTAACACTCATACCTTCTGAAGCAAGCTTTAATACAAGCTTCTGTATATCAACTTTTGTACCGATATCAATACCTCTTGTCGGTTCATCCAAAATGAGATATTCCGGATGTGTAAGCAACCATCTTGCAAGAATAACCTTCTGCTGATTACCGCCTGACAATGACTTAATAGGTGTGTCAGCCGATGCTGTCTTTACATCCAAAAGCTTAATATATTCATCTGCAAACTTTTCTGCTTCCGCTTTCGAGAACGGTTTAAAGAAGCCCTTTAATACCTGTGCTGCAAGTATAATATTATCTCTTACTGAAAGGTCGCCTACAATACCGTCTCGCTTTCTATCCTCCGGAAGATACGCAATTCCATTTTTCATTGCATCTATAGGCTTAGATATTTTTACAACCTTTCCATTTTTCTTCACGGTTCCACCAACAACTCTGTCAGCGCCAAAGATTGCTCTAACACTCTCACTTCTACCAGAACCCAAAAGACCTGTAAAACCATTTATCTCACCCTTATTGATATAGAAATCAAAAGGCTTAATTCCTGCATTACTATATAAACCTTCCGCCTCAAACACCTTTTCATTTGCATCCTTGCCCTTATATACAAGGCTTTCATCCTTAATTTCTGTTGTATCGTCAAATTCCTTGCCAAGCATCTTAGCTACAAGCTTTATTCTTGGAAGGTCTTCAATTTCATATTCACCCACAAGCTGACCGTCTCTTAATACGGTTATCTTATCACATACCTCATATACCTGCTCAAGGAAATGAGTTACAAATATTATACCAACACCTCTTGACTTTAAGTCACGCATCAGCTTAAACAATTTTTCCACTTCCTGCTCATCAAGTGATGATGTAGGCTCATCCAAAATAAGAACCTTACAATCCATATCTACCGCACGGGCTATGGCAACCATCTGTTGCACAGCTAACGAACAACTCGCAAGCTGTTGTGTTGCTTTTGCAGGAATATCAAGAGACTGCAAAATCTCGTCTGCAGCTTTATTCATTTTTCTCCAATTCATTCCCAAACCTTTAGTACGTCCAATGTACATATTCTCTGCAACCGAAAGGTTTGGACATAATGTAATTTCCTGATAAACTGTACTTATACCAAGATTTTGTGCATCCTGTGGCGAACGAATCGCTACAGCTTTGTCATACCCCTTAAGGAATATATCTCCTTCATCTTTTTGATAAACACCGGTCAACACCTTTATTAATGTTGACTTTCCTGCACCATTTTCTCCCATAAGTGCATGAATCTCACCTTCACAAAGTTTAAAATCCACATTTTGTAACGCACGAACTCCCGGAAAGCTTTTATGAATATTTTTCATCTGTAATACAATGTTATCTTTCACCAGTCTCAACTCCTTAATTTCTTTAAATAAGCGCGGTGCATGCGTAGAAATCTAACTTACGCCGCGCCGCGCCTATCTTAAAATGCTTTTTATTTAACTTATGTATTAGATACCATATTTATTAACATCATCATCTGTGATTGTTTCAGCATCAAATCCCTTTTCATCTAAGATGATTGTCTTTTCTGAAAGAGTTTCACCTTTTTCAAGCTTCTGGATGATGTCATGAACATAGCTTGCCTGGAATGGGTTACACTGTCCATCGTAGTTCCAGTTACCTTCTTTTAACTCTTCAAGTGCCCACTTATTACAGTCAAAGCCCATAATAATAACATCACCATCAACACCATGTGTGATACCTGCATTGTCAAGAGCTGTTACAGCACCAGCTGCCATATCGTCGTTTTCAGCATAAATTACGTTGAATTCTTCACCAGAGTCAATTACTGACTGTACAATCTGCTGAGCGTTTTCACCACTCCATTCAGCTGTCTGCTGTGTAACAAGGTTCCAACCTTCTGATTCTACTGCATCATCAAGTGCACCTGAACGTCCAACCTGAGCAGCAGAACCCATAACACCCTGAAGGTGAATAATGTTGTATTCGTCAAGTCCCTGTCCCTTTAACCATTCAACTGCTGTTTCACCTTCCTTAGCCATATCTGAAACTACTGAAGCTTCATAGAGGCTTTCATCAGCATCAACTGTACGGTCAAATAAGATAACCTTAATACCTGCTTCTTTTGCATCCTTTAATACTGTATCCCAACCAGATGTACCAGCTGCTGAGAGGATAAGATATTCAACTTCGTCCTGAATCATCTTCTGTGCCTGAGCAATCTGTTCATCATTCTTTAAGCTATAATAGAATGTAGCATCATAGCCATTTGCTTCAGTAAACTGAGCTTTCATATCGTTAACATTTGCTGTACGATATCCTGATTCATTAGGGTCATTATTAATAATACCAACCTTAATTAAATCACTACCGCCACTCTTTCCTTCTTCTTTGTCGTCTCCACCACATGCAACTAAACCCAGAGACATTGCTGCTATCATAGCAACAGCTAAAATTTTCTTTTTCATCTTTTACTACCTCCTGTAGATTTTCAAGTTTTCTTGTTATACATATTATATATATGAGATAGTAAAAATTCCATTAATATTAATCACACAAAAGTTTAAATTCTTATTTTTTTACTTATAAAGTTTGTTTTTTTATTTTTTAAGTTAAATTTTTTCAATACAAGGCAAAGAAATTTTTACAACAGTTCCCTCCATATATTCACTGGTAATTGATATTCCATATTGTTCACCAAAATTTAGCCTAATACGTTCATTTACATTGTATAAACCATATATCTCATTTTCTGACGGAACCTTGTTATGAATTCTATCACAAACCTTGTTGAGTCGCTCCTGTGTCATACCAATACCATTATCTTGTATTATAATTACAAAATCTTCTCCCTCTATCTTTCCTGTTATTGAAATTTTACCAACACCTCTTTTATTCTTAATACCATGATATAAAGCATTTTCAACTAATGGCTGTATTGTAATTTTAGGAATTAAATATTTATCAAACTCATCAGGAATATCAATTTGATATTGCAAAATATCCTGATACCTAACCTGTTGAATTTCCAAATAGCTCCTCACATGGCATGTTTCTTCTTTAATAGTAACAATATCTTTTCCATGATTTAATGAACTTCTGAAAAAACCTGATAAGCTCTCTACCATACTAACTACTTTCTTTTGCTCACCTGCTTCAGCAAGCCACACAATCGCATCCAAAGTATTATATAAAAAATGAGGATTTATTTGTGCCTGCAACAATTCAAATTCAGCCTTTCGAAGTCTGACCTGCTCTGTTTTCACCTGTTCCACCAAATCATTAATTTTATCAATCATAGCATTAAGTGAATCATTCAAAACACTAACTTCCGCACCACTTCTAACATCCGACCTTACATCAAGATTTCCTTTCGCCACCTGATCCGTTATCTCACTTAATCTTCTAATTGGCTTTGTTATACTTTGAGGAATAAAATATGAAATAGCAATACAAATCATAGCAAAGCACACAAATGCTATAACAGAATATGTAATCATATTAGCAAATACTTTCTCATATTCAGTTCTCGCCTGCTGAATATCCTTTGTTTCATAATATATATATTCAACGATTGTTTCTCTAAATAATGAAGTAACTATCTGCACGTCATTTTCCCATATTTCTATATTGGTTTCATACATATTTCCTTCTATAATATTGTCTTCAATTCTTTTCTTGTATACCTCAAGGTTATCTATATATTTTTTCAAACTAATCAAACGGCTCTTATTATCCTCAGAATCTGTAAATTCCTCCAAGCCATCAACTATTCTTTTTGCTTCTTCAATCATCGCCTGCATCTTAGATTCTTCGATACTTTTATTTTCAACTATAAGAAGATATGTTTCATAATCGAAATCTTTTTTAAAATCCAAACTAAACTCACTGGCAATAACCACTGAGTTTAACATATCTGCATGCTTATGATTTATATCCCATAAATTATATATACAAAACGCTACAAAGATTACAATCGGAACCAATAATATCAAATATGAATATCTTATTTTCGCACTAAGTGTTGATTCCCGATATATTCTCTTTAACTTCTCCTTCACTTACTCTTCTCCTTCCACTCCATTACCACCACGATACTGTGTCGGAGTCATATTTTGAGTTTTCTTAAATACATAAGAAAAATAATGAGGATCCTTATATCCTATCTCCTGTGCTATAATACTGCTTTTCTTACCTGTACAGCGAAGAAGTTCTTTTGCCTTATTCATTCTAAAATCTGTCAAAAACTTTATAAATGTCTTACCGGTCTGCTGACTAAAAACCATACTTAAATGATTTGGAGAAAAATTAACATGATCAGCTACAGAATTCAATGACAACTCTTCATTAGCATAATTGTTCTCTATGTATTTCATTACTTCTTCCACTACATCACCATATTTGTTACTTGCCGACTTTTCCCGTAATTCCACCGCCTGTTCAATTATTCTTACTACATAATCCTTTGCAGTACTTGCACTTTTCAACACATCAGAATCAATATCAAATGTAGCAATATCTTCCTTTGGCATTTGTATACTGTCTACAAAATCTGCCACAGCAAAATAGGAATCCATAGTTATATACTGTCTGAAAATATTGGAATCCATAGCACTTTTTCCTAAATCCTTAAAAAAGTCTTCAACAAAATAAATAATCTCTTCCTTTGCTCCGACTTTTAAGAACTCTTTGATTCTTGTTCTATCAATCTGCTTTGTATCTACATTGCTTATTTTGAATTCATTTTCTGAATTTATTTCCGTAATAACATCATTACTTTTCAGCACATGATTACCATCAATAAAATATCTATGTGCAAATGCCCTGCTTGCATTTTCAAAAGATATTTTCAACTCGCTTAAACGGTTTACAGGTGTACCTACACCACCAAAATAGCTCACTTCTGTATGTTCTTTCATTATGGCATGCAATTTATAAATATACTCATCTTCAATCTGCGCTAATTCATCCACAGAATCCGCTTTAAACAGGAACGCCTTTCCTTCCAAATTCCTGTCAAATATCAATGCCCTTTCACCATCTTCCATAGCTTTCAATTTTTGTTCAATGACATAATCAAGAGGTTTAATTTCAAACAAAACAATACTATACCATATGGAAGAAAGATTTATTTTTAGTTTTTCTGCTATTTCCATTAATTCAGGTAATGATTTAGAACCTGAAATAAGATATTGGAACAAATCCTTTCTATCTTTTAAAATATTTTCTTCCATTTCTGCTCTATATTTTTCTTTAAGCTCACGCTCTTTTTTCTTTTCTTCTATCTTTACTGCAATGGCATCCACTTCTTTTAAGAGCTCATCACCACTAATAGGCTTAGACAAATATTCAGCAACACCTATCTTCAAAGCTTCTTTTGCATATTCAAAGGTTTCATGCCCTGTAAGAATAATAATCTCTATCCAAGGCATTTCCTTCTTAATTAATTTACTTAATGTCAAACCATCCATAAATGGCATCTTGATATCTGTTATAACAATATCCGGCTGCAACTTTTGAATCATCGGAAATGCAACTTCTCCATCTGTCGCTTCACCACAAAATTCATACCCTCTTGATTCCCAATCTATATTCTTTTTTATTCCTTCTCTCACTACAAATTCGTCTTCAACCAAAAATACCTTTAACATATCACATACCCTAACCTTTCTGTCCCCTATTTTAACACTAAAAGAGGCTATCGCCAAGTTAATTTTCACTTAGCGACAGCCTCGTAATTATTTTTCAAAAAGATGATTAATAATCTCATGTCCTTTTGCAACAAAAATTCCACCTTCAGTAGCTTCCTTCTCATTGTAGTTCCATGCCTTATCAAGCTTGTTTGTGCTATCATAAAGCATATATGGAACAGGATCAGATGTATGTGTTCTCACACAAACCGGTGTTGGATGATCAGGTAAAACTATCATTCTAAAATCAACATTTTTAGCCTCAAGACCATATACGATTCTCTTGATAACTCTCTGATCCAAGTATTCGATAGCCTGAATCTTTCGCTGGTAGCTACCTTGATGTCCCATTTCATCCGGAGCTTCAACATGAACGTATGCGAAATCAAATCCATCCTCAGCCAATGCTTTAATAGCCGCATCAGCCTTTCCTTCGTAATTTGTATGTAATGTACCATCAGCACCTTCTACTATAATATTTGTCATCTTGGCACCAACACCGATACCCTTTAAAAGGTCAACTGCTGAAATCATTACACCGGACTTACCGTTCTTCTCTTCAAAAGATGTAAGAATTGGTTTTGTACCTGCACCCCAGAACCAAATTGAGTTTGCAGGATTTAAACCTTTTTCCATTCTCGCCACATTGATTGGGTGATTTACAAGAATGTCATAGCTCTTCTTCTGCATTTCACGAAGAACTTCGTCCTTTGGTAAATGGGCACCAATAACCTGACCTAATACATCATGAGGAGGTGTAAGTGGAACAACTTCACCCTTATCCCAGATTGTCAAATGTCTGTAGCTTGTTCCAAGATAGAACTTATAAATATCATTTTCAAGACCAACTCTAACAGCCTCTAATAAAACTGCTGCATCCTCTGTACTGATTTCGCTTGAGCTATGGTCAATGATTGTCTTTTCTTCATATGGCTTATCATCAACTGATACTGTTACAATATTACATCTAAGGGCAATATCTGTATCCTTCATATCCACACCAATGCTTAATGCTTCAAGTGGCGAACGACCTGTATAGTAAATCTTTGGATCATATCCGATTACTGAAAGGTTTGCTGTGTCACTACCCGGGCTCATTCCTTCCGGAATTGTATGTACCATACCTACCTCAGACATCTTAGATAATCTGTCCATTTCAGGTGTATTAGCATACTCTAAAGGTGTTTTATTACCTAATTCTTCAATTGGCTTATCAGCCATACCATCGCCTAAAACTACTACATATTTCATTATATTACTCTCCAATCCTAGGCATTATGCCATTCTAATTCTCTGCTTAACGCCAGCAACCTTAGCTGCTGCTTCTTCATATTTTTCATGAGCCATTACACCTGTGATAATTGCAAATTCGTCAGCTACATCTTCTACTGTAACAACTTCCACATCGCCAAATGCAGCCTTAACCTCTGCAAGACGAGTATCTGCATTTCCTTCGATTCTTACAAAGTATTTATTCTCATCTGTCTTAATATCTTCGATAGCAATCTTCTCTGGTTTCCAAACCATCTTAATATTTGAATTAAGATATCTTGCTTCTTCGATAACATCAGCTACTACAGCACTGGCTGTTGGTAACTTACCTGCACCACTACCATAGAACATAATGTCGTCAATAACAGGTCCTTTGCAAAGGATACCATTCTTTACACCATTTACGCTGTATAATGGGTTTTCTTCACCAATCATAAATGGAGCTACCATTGCGTATACCTTACCATTTACCTTCTTGCTCTTACCGAACAATTTGATTGACTTATTCATCTTCTTTGTATATTTGAAATCCACATCAGTAATCTTTGTGATACCTTCTGTATAAATGTCTTCAAAATCAACATGGCTGCCATATGCCAATGATGAAAGAATTGCAATCTTTCTACAAGCATCGTAACCTTCAATGTCTGCAGTTGGGTCTTTTTCAGCATAACCTAAGCCCTGCGCTTCTTTTAATACATCATCAAATGAAGAGCCCTCTCTATCCATCTTTGTTAAGATAAAGTTTGTTGTACCATTTAAGATACCTGCAATTTCTGTAATATTATCAGCTGTTAAGGACTCATTAAGTGGTCTGATGATTGGAATACCACCACCAACACTCGCTTCAAATAAGAAGTTCTTATTCATCTTCTTAGCAAGTTCGATAAGCTCCGGACCATACTTAGCAACAAGCTCCTTGTTTGATGTACAGTAATTCTTACCTGCCTCTAATGTAGCCTTTGCAAATTTGTACGCAGGGTTAATTCCACCCATTGCCTCTGCTACAATATCTACCTCAGGGTCATTTAAAATTATATCAAAGTCATGTACCAACACTGATTCAACAGGGTCACCCGGAAATTCTCTTAAATCAAGAACATACTTTACATTTACTTCATCTCCAACTCTTTCAGAGATAACTTCCTTGTTCTGTGTGAGAACCTCATAAACTCCTGAACCTACTGTACCATAACCTAAAACTGCAACGTTAACCATTGAATCTTCCTCCTACTCTGGAGAATTCTCCAGAATTCTCCGAGGTGAATCTTTGATTCACCTTCTACTCTTTTGCCAAAACTTTTACATAATGTACACCATCACTATTACCTAATTCCTCAACCATATCTGTAATATCGCCTGAAGAAGGTATCGCAACACTCATAGTCAGTGACGCTATTCCATTAATAGGGATTGTCTGATGTATAGTTAAAATATTTGCATCATATGACGCGATGAGCTTCAACAGATTGGATAAAATACCTGGTTTATCCTCCATCTGCAACACGAATGTGATTGTACTTCCCTTCGCATTCTCATGAAAAGGCGAAATATCATCCTTGTACTTATAAAAAGAGCTTCGACCAATGCCTACCATCTCTGTGGCCTTTTGAACGGTCATCGTGCTGTCAGTATCAAGAAGTCTTTTAGCTTCTATAACCTTTAAAAGCACCTCTGGCACCGCTCTCTTCCTTATTAAATAATACTTATTTTCGTTATCTTTACCGCTCATTTTAACTCCATTAGTGTTTGTCTATGAAATACATTTGTATTTGTACCAAAG
>CAZESO010000007.1:16785-25772 GCA_964515325.1 uncultured Roseburia sp.
AATATTATCATATATGTTGTATTAAAGCAAGCTGTTTTTTATTATTAGATTCACCAAACAGATAATTGCACCTTAGGAATAAACAAATTTTTATCTGGAAATTAATTATTGTGCCAGACTCAAAGGAATTACACTTCTATAAATATGCTCCTTTTGTCTGTATTCGTCCACATGAACATGTACACCAAATACAGTTCTCATATTTTCTTCATTTATAACATCCTGTGCTTTACCATAAAAGCTACTGCCGTCACGATTCAACATCAATGCTTTATCTGATAACTGAAGAGCATGTGCCGGATAATGAGTATTCACAATGGCAGAAATATTTCTTTCTCTTGATAACTTCTTAATTGTATCAAGAATAATAAGCTGATTCTTAAAATCCAGATTACTTTCCGGCTCATCAAGAACAAGCATTTCCGGAAATGCCGTAAGAGCTCTGGCAATCAACACCATTTGAAGTTCTCCACCGCTCATTTTAGTGCATAGCTTATCCTTAAGATGTAAGATTCCTATTTCTTCCATAGCACTAAGAGCAATATCCATATCTTCCTTTTTAGGTTGTCTGAATGTTCCGATATGCGCACTACGTCCAAGTACTACCATATCAAGCGCTGTATAAGAAAATGCCGAACCTTTTGCCTGCGGAACATATGCAATTCTTTTCCAAAGGGCTTTTTTCCCAATCTCACCAATTGGTGTTCCATCTACATAGCTTTGACCTTCATCCCATTTCAAAAAGCCCATCATACATTTTAATAATGTAGTTTTTCCTACACCATTTGAACCTAATACACTCATAACTTCGCCCGGCTTAACAGAAAAGCTTATATCATTTAAAATTTTTCGCTTATCATATCCAAAATTTCCATTTTTAACTTCAAATATCATGACCATACACCTCCGGTTTTTCTAAGAAGTATAATAAAGAACGGAGCTCCTATAATCGCAGTCAGAATTGAAAGCGGTATCTCCGCTGCTGTGGCACTTCTTGCAACTGTATCCATAACAAGCATGAACACTGCGCCCAGACTAATACTTATGGGCACAACAGTCTTATTATTACTTCCCATCAACATTCGTGCTACATGCGGAACCAGCAGACCAATCCAGCCAACCTGACCACACATTGATACGCAGGATGATGTAATTAGAGAAGCTGCTAAAATAACGAGAAATCTCATTACTTTTATATTCATTCCCATTGATTTAACTTCATCTTCATTAAGAGAAAGTATATTCAATCTCCATCTTAATACAAATATAATAACCAGTCCTACTATAATAAATGGACTTCCCAGCTTGAGTGTTTCATAGCTTGCCGATGACATACTTCCCATAAGCCAATATGTTATGGAAGGAAGCTTATCCTGTGGGTCTGCCACATATTTCGCCAGCGACACAAATGCCTGAAACATAGATGACACAACCATTCCCGCAAGGACTATCATTACTATTGAACTGCTTCCTTTTATTTTGCTGAAACTGTATGTAATAAGACATGCTATCAAACCAAAAATAAGCGCCATTATCTGTACAGTAATCATATTAGCATCATACATTAATGCAAGCACTGCTCCAAATGATGCTCCACTTGCAACTCCTAATGTATCCGGTGTTGCCAGCGGATTTGTAAACAAACCCTGAAATGCCGCGCCGGCGCAGGCAAGGCCTGCTCCAACTAACATCGCCAATAAGACTCTTGGCATTCTAATATTAAAAATAACTGTATACTCTAACCCTTGTTCAGATGTTCCCTTTATTTCATCTAAAATAACTCTAACCGTATCTGATGCTGATATAGAATATCTTCCTACCCCTATGCATAATATCGCTACAATTAACGGTAATGCAATAAGGATAATAGCAATACCTACATTAATACCCTTTGCTTTATTCATGTTGATTATTTAATTCCTCCGGCTGCTTCTCTTACAGGATTAACAATACTTTCGATATCTTCATCTGTTATATCCATATTATAGAATTTCTTGTAAAACTCTTTCATCTTCTCATTAAAATCTATATCTTCAAATAAATCAGGATGATTTTCCATAGCCATCCAAAGAAGCATCATCGGTGAATCAGAGCATGTTACATACCAACGATACATTCCTAAAGGAATCTTGTTTACATCTTCGTTTTCTACAGCTGCAACATCACTCCAGTCACTAGAACACAAAGTATTATTATAAATATCTTCCGGAAGCGCATCATTGAAATTTGTAATAAATATCTTTTCAGGATTCCATTCATATACCTGTTCCATACCTACTTCTTTTGTTCCTTCCAGTTCATTAGCAACATTGATACCGCCTGAAGCTGAAATCCAATAATCTGCCCATGTTTTCTGACCTGGAACATTCACTGTATTTTCGCCGTATTTATGAATAATCATACATTCAGGCTTATCTTCTTCTTCAACATCCTTTAATCTTTCAGCAACTAATTCCTGAATTTCATTTCCATATGCTACATATTCTTCACTACTTAAATCTTCACCCATTACTTCTTCTAACAACTCAATCCAGCTGTTAATTGTTTCAACTGCATTATAATCTTTAATACTTAAATCAAAACCTACTGCCGGAATACCTGCCTGCTTTGCAACTTCGTAATCTTCAGGTACACCTGATGCATATAACACAACATCCGGATCTAATTTAATTAATTCTTCTACATTCATATAACCGCCCTGACTGAATCCACTTTCAATATCAGAGATTTCAGGAGCAATCTTTATAAGCATAGAATTTTCTGCCGCACTGATAATTGCAGGATCAAGACCTACTAATTTGTCTGTTCCTAAAGCAAGTACGTATACTGATGCTAAAGGCCATACAGATGCAATTACTACTCTTTCTATTTTTTCAGGAAGCACAACCTCATTACCAAGCTGGTCAACAATTGTTCTTGTTCCTTCTTTTGTTTCTGTTGTCTTTGAATCCTTGCCTGACTTACCATCAGAGTTAGAACCACAACCTACCATTCCTGTTACCATACACATACATAATATAAGTGCAATAATTCTTTTAATTTTCATTTTTCCTTTTCCTCCTTAAATTAAACCCTTATTATTCAATATTACTCAACCACTCTTCTGTTTCTTTACTTAGAAACCTTTTATATTCATCCCAATGTACCTTGCTGGATACCGCTACATGTGGTAGCTCATGGAATTGAATTACATCTTTATTTTCAGCCTTTATCAGCTGCTTTACCATAGGATCTGCGATAACAGTTTTATATTTTCCCGAGTTAATCAATTCTCTTAACTGGAATTCTTTTTTCACCTCTATGTCACCCTGAGACATAAACTTCTGTGAAACATCAAACAATGCTGCTACTGTAATCGCTCCAATATTTCTATTTCGTTGTAAATATTCGCGAATAGAATTTCCAATAATTTGTTCTCCGGCAATCAAGATATCTGCATTTTCGCTTTGGGCTTCAAAAACATCTTCTTCACCGGCAAGTGCTTTCTTTACCTTTTCTAATGCAATTTCTCCATTACCTATCGGTGTTACGGCTATATATGGAATACCATATTTTCGTTTCATATACTCTGCCAACTGCACACCAGCCTGAGAAACAGCTACATTTAATTGTGCCGCAACCGATTCCTGCATATCTTCTATACTCATTCCAATACTATAAGATGCAAGAACCTTTATGCCATTCTTTTCATACAACTCTCTAAAGTCAGAATGATTACCATTAATATAAAAATCCAATGGAGTAATTCCCAAAAGATTGATTGTTCCGGGAATCATTTCCTTTTTTTCTTTTACAAACTTTTTCATCAGTTCTGTAAGAGCATCGGCTGAACCTTTTCCGTAATACCCTAAACCTCTTGTAGCCAATCCTATGGACGGAATCCCTGTAAAATATTCAACCTCATTTGCAATTCCTTTAAAATCCGTTCCAATTACCATAGGTACAGGACTACCAAGAACTGCTATAAATCTTGGATTTAACTGTTTTGCTGCTTCCACAATTTTATTAATTAATTTTTCATCATTTCCAAGTACTGCATCCATATGACGCAGGCCTGAGCAATACACTGCCGACTGTGAACCATACCATCTCGGTTCATCATAACCTGTATAGTTACCGGTACAGCCGGAAGCATCATGCACAATAATCATACCGCCCATATCAAACAACGCTGAAGCTGCTCCTGAATAATCCGGTGCAAATGGCGGAAGCGAAATACATAATTTACTCATATAATCAAATGTGCCTCCTCTATCATTTCTTTTACATCTGTACCCTTTTTATATACTTCCATCATACTTTCCATTAGTTTTTCCACTCCATAGTAGCCAAACCATCCTTCATCCAGCATAACATTTATAGCTTTGCTAGAGCCTGTTGCATAACCGCAGTCAAATCCAATACAAATGTAATTTTCATCATTACGATATTCATTTTTAACTAATTCCGGATGAACAGCATTAACAATGGTGATGTCCCTATGATTTTCAACAATATATTCATAGGCTGCTTTTTCTATTTTCTTAACTCCGTCCACCATTATAAACGATACTTTAAAGCCATATTCAATAAGAGCCTTTGCTAATGTAAACGGCTTTTTAATTGCCTGATAATCCATTGCAATTGGATAATCTCCTATCAACTTCCTTGCCTCATTAATCTTCTTTTTGGCTCGTTCTTCAAACTGTTCCGTATCAATTTTGATTTCCAATTTTTCTTCCAGACTCTTATAGAAAGCTTTAATCTCATTTAAATCGTAAGTATTGTAAGCAAGTA
Source organism: uncultured Roseburia sp. (assembly GCA_964515325.1). Taxonomy (GTDB): domain Bacteria; phylum Bacillota; class Clostridia; order Lachnospirales; family Lachnospiraceae; genus SVEL01. The sequence continues at coordinate 21,562 of CAZESO010000007.1, forward strand.
AATAATCAATTCCCAGATTCTTTTCCATCTGTTCTGTTGCATACTTAGCAACCGGTGAAAGTGTAATATTTAACTTACTTTGTGACATACACAGATAATCTTCAAATTTATCAAAATCTGTTATATGTCTGATTTTGTATTCATTTTCTTGCAAAATCTTATATATTTCACAATCCTTATTAACAGCCGAATGATTTCCTATAAAATTCACCGCCTTCTCTACTTCATCACTCTTTTCAAGAAGACTATATAAATTATTTTGCATTGAAATCCCCGGAGGAAATTTCATATTTTCGCTAATCGGATTCATATGACATGTTACAAACTTTACATCAGGATGCAACTGTGACAATTTTTGATTAAGCTGCACATGGTCTGTTCCAAGCAAATCATCCAGACATGTTACAAATATCAAAAGTACTTTTGGCTTTTTCTCAAGATTTTCAAGCAACTCGTCTACTGCTTCAGGTATCAAATCCTCATATCCGCCTGATACAATATCACTTTCATCTATATATAAATATGATATTCTAGCTTTGATTCCGTTTAAAGTTCCACCTAAAGCACCGTGTCTTCCACAGGCAAACGGAGCTACAAAAAGCTGATGGCTCTCAGGAATTAATGCGCCAATTCTTACTAATCCCCATCCTCCATGGGCCGGTGAAACATAATGTAATGTATCACCAAACTTACAACTGCAGCTCATACTATTCACCTCCAAGACAGACTTCTGTCATTTTCATAGCAAGTTCAATATAACATTTTGACATATCACTGTCAGGAAATGCTTCAACCACTGTTTTTCCTTGATTTTCAGCCTGCTGAACCAATGGATTTCTAGGTACAATCTGAACAATCTCTCCACCGATTTCTTCTAATGCCTTTTCTACAATTTCCACTTCATTCTCTACATTTCTTGAATTCAAGATTACGCCTGAATACTTAGCGTAGCCTCTTGAACCAAAATTATTGACAGCCTGCGCAATATTTGAAGCTGCATAAAGTGCCATCATTTCTCCAGAAGTTACAATAAATACGTCATCTGCATAGCCTTGTCTGATTGGCATGGCAAATCCACCACAGACAACATCACCTAATACATCATATAAAATGATGTCTGGATTATATTCCTCATAAGCATCTAGCTCCTCTAGTTTCTCAAAAGCTGTAATAATACCTCTTCCGGCACAGCCAATTCCCGGTGTTGGACCTCCTGCTTCTACACAAAGCGTTCCACCAAATCCTTTGAAAACAATATCTTCTAATCCAATTTTCTCTCCGCTCCTCATCTGATCCAGTACAGTAGGAATTTTTTCTCCTCCCATAAGGTTCTTAACCGAATCTGCCTTAGGGTCACATCCTATTTGCATAACCTTATAACCCAAAGTTGTTAATGCGGCTGCTATATTCGAAGTTGTTGTTGACTTTCCAATACCACCTTTTCCGTAAATTGCAATTTTTCTCATTTAGACCTCCATATTTTGTTAGTTTTATCTAACCTTATCTCAAAAAAATTAGTTAGCGCTCACTAACTTCCGTTAGAACAATATTACATTTTTATTTTATTGTCAATACAAAACAAAAAAAGAGTGAAATACAATTTTTCACTCTTTTTCTAAATATTTCTAATTATTCTATGGAATCAACCATACTCTTAACACCCTGTGATTCTTCCGGTGTTAAAAGATTGTTTACATCAATAGTGACCACTATTCTATCCCCGAGGTTTACCACCTTGTCAATGTAAGCTGTTTCTACACCTTTTACAATAACAGGTGCCTCATGAATGTCTGTAGCATCAAATATTTCTTCAACACCATCAACTTCCAAAGCAACTGTAACACCACTAGCAGTAACTATAATGTACTGCTTTTCACCTTCCGCTTCCGGCATTCCGAATTTTGACCTTAAGCTGTATACCGGAATTACACTTCCACGAAGATTGATAATACCTTTAATGTATGCTGCTGTATTTGGTACTCTGACTACATCCTGCTCATTTTCAATTGCCTGAACCAATGCAATATCAATTCCATAAGTTTCATTTCCAAGCTTAAATAAGACTGGTTTGTATTCTTTCATAGTTTAGCCCTCCCTTTACTCATTGTTTTTATTTAAACTATTCCATTTTAGATACGCATTAATAAACGGATTAATGTTACCATCAAGAACACTTTGTACATTACCAACTTCCTCATTAGTTCTGTGATCCTTAACCATAGTGTATGGTTGCATAACATAAGAACGAATCTGATTACCCCATCCGTTGTCCTTAACTTCTCCTCGAATATCAGAAATCTTCTCTGCATTTTCCTGCTGTTTAAGCAAATACAACTTGGATTTAAGCATTTTCATTGCCTTATCTTTGTTCTTATGCTGAGAACGTTCATTCTGACATTGAACAACAATACCAGTTGGTAAATGTGTAATTCTAATTGCAGAAGATGTTTTATTAATATGCTGACCTCCGGCACCACTGGCACGATATGCATCAATTCTCAAATCATCTTCATTAATCTCCACATCAACATCCTCTTCGATATCCGGCATTACATCACATGATACAAATGATGTCTGTCTTTTACCTGCCGCATTGAAAGGCGAGATTCTAACAAGTCTGTGAACACCTCTTTCAGACTTTAAATATCCAAAAGCATTTTCACCATTAATCTGCAATGTAACACTCTTAATTCCAGCTTCTTCTCCATCAAGATAATCAATAAGTTCACATGCAAATCCTTTTGACTCTGCCCATCTGCAATACATTCGATAAAGCATCGAAGCCCAATCACAAGACTCTGTTCCTCCTGCACCTGCATGCAATGTCAATATAGCGTTGTCTTTATCATACTCATCTGATAATAATGTAGCAACTCTCATCTCATCAAAATCTTTGATAAATTCCTTTAAAAGCTCATCAATCTCCGGAATAAGTGCTTCATCATTCTCTTCATATCCCATTTGAATAAGTGTTTCCACATCTTCAAATTTAGTTTTAATACTTTCAAAGCTACTCATGGCATCTTTCAAATTCTTAACTTCTTTCATAAGCTCTTGCGATTCTTCAGGATTATTCCAAAAATCCTGTGATTCCATATTAGCTTCTATTTCAGCAATTCTTTGACTCTTATATTCTAAGTCAAAGTGAATCCCTCAATTCCTTCAATGGTATCTGATAACTGTTGAGTGTAAACTTAAACTGATCAAGTTCTACCATAAAATTCACCTCTTTCTTTTTATACCTAACTATCTGTTTATTGCTATTTTCTGCCACAGCACTGCTTATACTTCTTGCCTGAACCACATGGGCATGGATCGTTAGGATATACCTTAGAATCAGCTCTCTTAACAGGTGCTTTCGCCAAAGAATCATCTTTGTTAGTTCCTGTAACCTTAGCAACCTCTTCTCTTTCAACCTTATGTTCAACTTGAACATGCATAAGTAATCTGACTGTATCTTCCTGAATACCTGCTGTCATCTCGTCAAACATGTCAAAACCGCTCATTCTATATTCTACTACTGGATCCTTCTGACCATATGCCTGTAAACCAACACCCTGACGGAGCTGATCCATATCATCAATATGATCCATCCACTTCTTATCAATAACTTTAAGAAGAATAACTCGTTCAAATTCTCTAAACTTCTCAATATCAGGAAATTCTTTTTCTTTTGCTTCATACTTAACAATTGCTTCTTTTATTAATCTTTCTGTTAAGTCGTCCTTCTTCTTTTCATCACCAAGTTCAATATTACCAAATCCATAGATTGGGTTTAATAACTCATTAAGTTCTGTCATATCCCATTCAGCTGGAGCTTTTTCATCGGTAATACACATATTAACTTTACTTTCAATAACTTCTTCAATCATCTTTAATACAGAATTTCTCATACTTTCGCCATTTAATACACGAAGTCTTTCTTTGTAGATGATTTCTCTCTGGTCATTATTAACTCTATCGTATTCCAAAAGATTCTTTCTAATACCAAAGTTATTATTTTCAATCTTCATCTGAGCCTTTTCAATAACATTTGTAAGCATCTTATGTTCAATTCTTTCATATTCACTTACACCTGTAGCATTGAACACTGCAATCATTCTTTCAGATCCGAATAATCTCATAAGATTATCTTCAAGAGAAATGTAGAATCTGGATTCACCCGGGTCACCCTGACGTCCGGAACGTCCTCTTAACTGATTATCAATACG
>CAZESO010000008.1:0-23513 GCA_964515325.1 uncultured Roseburia sp.
CTAAGGGCTTAATGCCAAACCCAAAAGCTGGTACAGTAACAATGGACGTTGCTAAAGCTGTTGCTGATATTAAGGCTGGTAAGATTGAATACAGACTTGACAAGACAAACATTATTCACGTGCCAATCGGAAAGGCTTCATTTACAGAAGCTCAGTTAGCGGACAACTTCCAAGCACTTATGGACGCAATTATAAAGGCTAAGCCTTCATCATTAAAGGGTCAGTACCTTAAGAGTGTTACAGTAACATCTACAATGGGTCCTGGTGTTAAACTTAATGTTGCAAAGCTTACAAACTAATTGAATAGTTTATAAAAAAGTAAAAAGCAGGTCGATTTCGACCTGCTTTTATGGTATAATGAAAGAAGTTTTTTTATGTACGTTTTAGGAGGTAAATATGGTAAAAGTTTCTATTATTATACCTGTGTATAATTCAGAAAAAACATTGGTGGCTTGTTTGAGTAATATTGTACATCAAACGTTGCATGATATTGAAATTATATTGGTTAATGACTGTTCTACAGATAATAGTCTGCAAATAATGATGGATTGTGAAGCGCAGTTTGAGGACAAAGTTCTTATAGTTAATTGTGATGAGAATAGAGGAGCAGGGGGAGCAAGAAATATTGGACTATCATATGCGAGGGGAGAATATATAGGATTTGTTGATAGTGATGATGTAGTATCTGTTGATATGTATGAAAAATTATATATTAAAGCTGTTGAGGGAGATTATGATATAGTAGATTGTGGTTTTTTTAATGAAGATACAAATTCGGCTATTATATATACATCTGATAAACTAGTGGGAACTCTTGATGGATATAAGCGCAGTGAACTTATAGCTAGTGGTGGATATTTTGTTTCTAAAATATTTAAGAAAAGTTTTCTTGATAAAATAGGACTTAAGTTTAGGGAACATTGTATATTGGAGGATTGTGAGACGCTTATGTTGGCATTTGCTACTGCAAGAAATATTGGAAATGTAAAAGAGATTTTATATAACTACAAGACATATCCAACCTCATTATCTAGAGCAGTAGACTTGCAAAAAAGATTTAAAAATCAAACAGATGCAATAGATGCGATAGTTGACAAATTGTTTGATTTGGAGATATATCCAGATATTCAAGAAGCAGTAGAGTATGCAATAGTAAACTTTTGTGTGCTTAATGCTAAAGTTTGTTTGGCTGGTAATGATTTGAAAATGGGGCCTAGAATCATAAAACAGTATATGGATAAATATGTAAAGATACCAATTAGACAAAATAAATATATAAATAATAAAATTGAAAAACAGGAGTTACAATTGCTCCAAAATATAATTAAATTCTAATGAGAAAGGTGTATTGTTATGGGTGTTGAAAATACTATTGAAAAAATTGAAAGTCTTATAAATGCTGAAAAGTGGATGGAAGCAATGGAAGAATTGTTGATGTTGAGTTCAAAAACATTTGATGATCATATTGCGTTATTGTTGGCAACAGTAAACTTTCATTTTGGAAATAGAGAGCAGGCATTTGAGTTTGTATCTAAAGGACTGGAATACAACTATAAAAACTATGAATTATATTTGTTTTTGGGAGATTATTATTATAATGAAAATGTAGACATGACATATTTATGTTATGAAAATGCAAAATATTATTGTGATAATGAAGATGATAAAAAAATCATTGAAGAAATGATGGGAGAATTAATAAATAATAATGATATAAGTGTAAGAAAAGTTACATTTGTAATATTATCATACAATAACAAGCAGATGACTATTGAATGTATAAATAGTATAAGAGAAACAAATATGCCCGAAACATATGATATTGTTGTGGTGGATAATGCGTCGACAGATGGAATTGTAGAATGGCTTGAAAACCAATCGGATATAAAATTAATAAAAAATGATGTTAATCAGGGCTTCCCTAAAGGGTGTAATCAAGGAATGTTAGCGGCAGAAAAGGATACAGATATTTTCTTGCTTAATAATGACACAATTGTTATGCCTAATGCCATATTTTATCTTAGAATGGGTTTATATTCATCGGAAAATGTTGGTGCAACAGGAGCAATAACTAATCATGCAGGGAATTATCAAATGATAGATGAAAAGTTCAATACAATAAAAGATTGTTTAGATTATGCTAAGAAAACTAATATACCAAAGAGAAATCCGTATGAAAAGAAATGTTTTTTGATTGGATTTGCATTGATGGTGAAGAGAAATGTTTTAGAAAAAATTGGATTGTTAGATGAAGTTTTTTCGCCGGGGAATTTTGAAGATACAGATTGGGGTATGCGTATACAATTAGCTGGATATACAAATTTGTTATGTTATAACAGTTTTATATATCATTATGGAAGTGCGGCGTTTTCAAAAGATGAAAAAAAATATTCTAATCTTTTGCAGAATAATAAGAATAAGTTTATTGATAAATATGGCTTTGATATTGACTATTACAAATATTGTCGAAAAGAAATTATAAGGTGTATTAACGAAAGTCGAGAACAACCGATTAAAGTATTAGAAGTGGGTTGTGGATTAGGAGCTACATTGGCCAATATACAATATTTGTATCCTAATGCAGAAGTGCATGGTATCGAGCTTGTTAAAGAAATTGTAGATATTGCTAAAAATTCACAAGATATTATATGTGGAGATATTGAGCAGATGACTATACCTTTTGAAGAGGGTAGCTTTGATTATATAATTTTGGGGGATGTAATTGAACATTTAAGAAATCCTTGGGGAGTGTTAAATAATTTGAAAGAATATCTTAAGGTAGGAGGTTACTTTTTGTGTTCTATTCCTAATCTGATGCATTATTCAGTTATAACTGAACTGTTAAAAGGGAATTTTACTTATAAAGATAGTGGAATATTAGACAGAACACATTTAAGATTTTTTACACTCAATGAAATTGTACAAATGTTCCAGTTTGATTGTGAAATGAAAATAGAAAATGTTGATATAATAACAATGGGTGATGGTTCGGATAATGAAGATTATAAACAATTGATATCAATGGAAGGTATAGCAGATAAAATACAATTTTTAACATATCAGTATATTGTAAAAGTGAAGAAATAGATAGAAGTGTCCGATATATATTGATGAAAAAATTGAAATGGAGAATGATATGACACAAGTATTTGTTGAATTTATAAAAAGCGTACTGGATATTATCAATTTTTCGTATGAAAAAGAACAGTATGAGAACGTAGGGGCGATAGAACAGTATAATGATTTATTTGTGAGAAAAGAAAATATAGTTAAGCAAAATTATGAATGGATAAAAACAAAGGATTTAGATAAAGGTTTGTTGGATTTTCTGAAAGAACAATATGGTGATGATGACGAAGTATATCTTGCGCTGTTGGATTTTATATATTGTATTGTAAAAGATGTTGTTTTTAAAGTAAGATTTATGGATAAAAAACTTGAAAAAGGTATAGTTAATGAAGAAGATATATTTACGTTGCTAAATCTTGATATGCAAGTAAATGCACTTTCGTGGATGCATAATATACCAACAAACTTTGATAAAAGATGGACTATTAATGAAATATTAGGAGAACGGTTAAGAAAAAGAGTTGGATTTTATTGTGACAGAATTCCTATGGAGGAAAGAGACGAAAATACAATTGTAGTATTAGCGTCACAACTTTTGGGATTGGACCATGCACCTACAAAGATGGTTTTTAATATAGCATATACACTGAATAAGTTTTTAAATAAAAAGGTTATTGTTGTCAATATTGCTACATATGTAGAGGTTGATAAGTTGAAATTATGTGGAGTGGATTACATAATACCATTTAATTTGTGTGAGGAATATAATGGAGTACATGAAGTTAATTATAGGGATACAACAATCACAATGCATCAGGTGATTTTGCGCGAAGGTAAAGAACAGGAAATTAACGATATGCTTGCATATATCTATGAATTAAAGCCATATTGTGTTTGGAATATAGGAACTGCGCCTGCGATTTTGGGTTTGATTAATCAAATTACAACCAATATATATACATCTTGTGTACAAGGCTATACACCTGTAAAGTCTGATATTTGTTATAATTATTTTCCTAATAAAAATGATAATTGTGAATATAACAGAAGTTTTTTAGCTGATAAAGGCGTGCAAATTGTAGATGAGTTTTTGATATCTGCCAGAATTGATATACAAGTTGAATTAACTAAGAAAGATTTTGGTATTCCGGAGGACAGTTTTGTGATAGGTCTTGCGGGTAGAAGAATAATGATTGATTGTAATGTTGATTATTTAAAAATAATAGATGAAATAATGAATATGTATCAACAGGTACATTTGCTGCTTATTGGCGAAGTGACAGATGAATTCGTAGAAAATATTACAAAGGATTTGAAAAATAGAGGCAGAATGCATTTTATTGGATTTAGAAAGGATTACCAAGAATGTATGTCTTTGCTTGATTTGTATGTTAATTCAATTGGAGCTGGTAACGGAAGTGCTGGAGCAAATTCGTTATTTTTGGGAAAACCGATTATTACACTTAAAAGGGGGGACATATACTCGATTGTTGGTGATGAGTTTGCTGTAGATAGTATGGATGAATATATTCCTTTAATAGAAAAATATATTAAGGATTGTGAATTTTATAAAGAAAAGAGTCATCTGGCAAAAGAAAAGTATAAAAAATTGGCAGCTAACAATGAAAATTATTCAGAAGTTTTGAAAAGCGTTTTAGATAAAGTAAGGTAGAAAGAATGTTGATAAAATAATAATTACGTTTGATATAATAAAATAATCATTTTCAGTCGATATATAATATTATGATGAAGCGTTAAAATTATTGCAGGTTACGAGGTTGAGAGATATGAAAGATTACTTGGACGAAAAAATACTGGTGACAAGGTCTTCGATGCCGTCATTTGAAGAATATACAGAAATGGTAAAAGAATTGTGGGATACACATTGGCTGACAAATATGGGGAAGTTTCATAATGAATTGGAAGAACAATTGAAAGAGTTTTGTGAAGTGGAACAGGTTTCTCTTATGGTTAATGGACATATGGCTCTTGAAATGGCTATACAGTCTATGAGATTTCCTAAGGGAAGTGAAGTAATCACAACGCCGTTTACATTTATTTCAACAACTCACGCAATACTTCGAAATGGATTGGTTCCTGTATTTTGTGATATAAAGGATGATTACACTATTGACGAAACCAAAATTGAAGAATTGATTACAGAGAATACAGTAGCGATAGTACCTGTACATGTATATGGTAATGTATGTAATGTTGAGGAGATTGAAAGAATAGCGTATAAATATGATTTAAAGGTTATATATGATGCGGCCCATGCCTTTGCAGAGCGTTATAAAGGAAAGTGTGTGGCGAGTTTTGGGGACGCATCTGTGTTTAGTTTTCATGCAACTAAGGTGTTTAATTCAATTGAAGGTGGATGTGTATGCTGCCACACGAAAGAAATGTATGATAAATTATATAATCTTAAAAACTTTGGAATTCGTTCAGAAGAGCTGGTGGTTGAAGTTGGAGCTAATGCAAAGATGAATGAATTTGCAGCGGCGATGGGTATATGCAATCTTAAACATTTACCAGAAGAAATAGAGAAGCGTAAACAGGTTGTATTATGGTATAGAGAATTCCTAGATAATATTGATAAGATAAAGTTAAACAAAATGAATGAAGATACACAATATAATTATGCATATATGCCGATTTTGTGTGAAAGTAGAGAATTGCGTGATAAGATATATAATGTATTACGCGATGAAGGGATATATACGAGAAAATATTTTTATCCTATTACGGCAGATGCAGCCTGTTTTAAGAATATGTATAGGAAGGTATCATTAGATAAAGCAAGAGATTATTCTAATAGAATACTTGTATTACCACTTTATGCTGATTTGAGTAAGGAAAATGTGGAGAGAATATGTGAAAGTATAGATGGGTGTTTAAAATAATATTTTTATAGAGGTGAAAAATGGCTTGGAATAGAACAGTAAAAGAAAATTATACTAGAAATAAGGAAGAAGCACTTCTTTCAGGAGGCTCAGAACGATTAGAGCGAGAACATCAAAAGGGAAAACTAACAGCCAGAGAGAGAATGGAGTTATTATTTGATAATAAAGAGTTCACAGAAATTAATATGCTGGTAAAAACAAGAGTCGAACCCAAAGAAATAACAAAGAAGCATTATTTGGGTGATGGAGTGATTGCCGGATACGGAAAGGTAAATGGAACTATTGTGTATGCTGTAGCGCAGGATTGTACTATTAGTGGAGGCGCCGGAGGCGAAGCTCATGTTCAAAAGATGTGTGAGGCTTTGGAATTGGCTATAAAGACTAAGAGCCCGTTTGTATGCTTATGTGATAGTGGAGGTGCAAGAATAGAAGAAGGTATTATTTCTTTATCTGCGTATAGCAGATTGTTTTATTTAAATACGCAGGCATCGGGATATATTCCTCAGATAGCTGCAATTATGGGCAATTGTGCAGGCGGTTCCAGTTATTCTCCTGCGATGTGCGATTACATATTTATGGTGAAAAATACAAGTCAGTTTTTTATAACAGGACCGAGGGTAATAAAGGCTTTAACTGGTGAAGAAGTTACTATGGACGAGCTTGGTGGTTCGGATGTACACAGCCGATATAGCGGAGTGGCGAACTTTGTATGTGAAGATGATAAGGATTGTATTGCACAAATTAAAGAATTGTTAAATTATATTAATGAAAAGGAACAGGCTGTTAATATAAAAAGAAAAATTGATTACAAAGCAAAAGGAACACAAATAGAAGATATTGTAATAGAAAATACAAGAAGAAGTTATGATGTAAAAAAAGTGATTTCATGTTTGGTGGACGAAAATACATTTTTTGAAGTATCTTCGGAGTTTGCAACTAATATGGTTGTAGGTTTTAGTAGAATAGATGGGAAGACAACAGGGATTGTGGCAAATCAGCCATCTGTTTTAGGCGGAGCTATCGATTGCGATGCTGCAGATAAGTGTGCGAGGTTTGTAAGATTCTGTGACAGCTTTGATATTCCTTTGTTGGTAATGGTGGATGTTCCGGGTTTTTATCCGGGAACAGCAGAAGAGAAAAAAGGTATCTTGCGTCATGGAAGTAAGATGTTGTTTGCGTTTTCAGAGGCAACAGTACCTAAAGTTTCTTTGATTATGAGAAAAGCATATGGCGGCGCTTATTGTGCAATGAATAGCAAGGCTTTGGGAGCAGATGTAGTATTCGCTTGGCCGATTTGTGAGATTGCAGTTATGGGAGCAGACGGAGCAGTAGATGTTATGTTTAATAAGCAGATTAAACAAGCTGAAAATCCGGATGCATTTCGTCAGGAACAAATTAAAAAATACGAGGAAAATTATTTGAATCCGTATTTTGCCGCGTCTTTGGGAATGGTAGATGAGGTTGTATTGCCAGAAGAAACCAGAACAAAAATTATAGAAGCATTTAGTGCATTGGAAGGTAAACAAGTAATAAGCTATAGTAAAAAACATGGTAATATTCCATTGTAGAAAGGGGTTATATATGAAGGTAAATAGTATGGGAAATTATTTTGAAGATTTTGAGGTTGGTAGTGAAATAAAGCATTCTCTTTCGAAAACGATTTTTGAGAGTGATAATAATTTGTTTTCATTACTAACAATGAATGGTCATCCTGTGCATACAAACATAGATTATGCTTCAAAGCAACAACATGGAAAAATCTTGGTTGTGGGAACATTGGTTTTTAGTTTGATAGTAGGTTTTACGGTAATGGATATCAGTGGAAAAGCTATTGCCAATTTGGATTATGAAAATATTAAGCATCTTGCACCTGTTTTTGTTGGAGATACATTGTATGCTAAGACTAAGATTTTGGATAAGAGGATGTCCAGAAAGCATAATGATAGAGGGATTGTGTATGTTGAAACAATAGGATATAATCAAGATGGTTTGGAGATAATATCTTTTAGAAGACATGTGTTAGTAAAGTGTAAGTTGGAGAGTGAAGAGCATGTGTAATGATTTATTATTAAGAAGTTTTATGTTTTTGCCTGCATATAATTGCAAGTTTATCGATAAAGCGTTGAATTGTAATGCGGATGCATTGATACTTGATATGGAGGATTCGGTTCCGCCTGAGCAACGACAAATGGCGCGTGATAATATTATTGCATATAACGAAAGAGGGCTGTTTGAAGAAAAAAATATCTTCATAAGAATTAATGAAATTGGAACTATGGATTTTGCAGAGGATATTACACAATTAGTTTTGTCGGGAGTTACAGGTTTGATGCCTTCTAAGATTGAATGTGCAGAAGATGTAGTTTTTATTGATAAAATGTTAAGTGTAATGGAAATGAAAAATGGAATTCAGGTAGGTTCTATAAAGTTGTCACCTCTTATTGAAACTACAAGTGCGGTTATGAAAATTCAAGAAATTGCTAAGTCAAGTAAGAGATTAGTGGCATTGTGTTTTGGTGGAGAAGATTATCTGAATGATCTTGGAAGTACATATACTTATCAGGAGTCTGCATTTGTCTTTCCGCGTGCTATGATTGTAAATGCAGCAAGGGCAGCCGGAATCCTGCCAATTGATACACCGTATCTTAATATAGCAGATTTGGACGGTTTTGAGTTAAAGGAACGAGAAGCGTATAAAAATGGTTTTGCGGGTTGCTTAATCTTAAATCCTAAGCAAATAGAACCTGCAAATCGTGCTTTTTCTCCGGATGAAGAGAAGGTAGAATATTCAAGAAGGGTAATTGAAGCAGTAAGAATAGCAGAAAATGAAGACAAGTCAGGTGTGGCGATGTTGGATGGTGTGATGGTAGGTCCGCCTATGAAGAAGAGAGCGCAAACTGTTTTGGAACAGAGTGAATTAATTGATTCTAAAGAATAGATAGGAAGCAAATGATGAGAAGTTTTTTATTTGTGCCGGCAAAAGAACGAATGTTGGCAAAGATAGGAATGTTAGAAGCTGATGCTTATATAATCGATTTGGAAGATTCTGTTGAAGAAGATAATAAAGCTGAAGCATTAGTGATGGTTGAAGAATTTTTGAAAAGTTTTGATGTGGATATTCCTCTTTTTGTCAGAGTAAACAAAGAAAATGTTGATACTGAAGTGGAAAGACTAAGTCATTTTAGTGATGTGGGTTTTATGCTACCTAAATTTGAATATCCGATTGATTATGGTGAATTACAGACTGTGTGGGAAAAACACAAAGTAATTGCATTAGTGGAAACTCCTTTGGGAGTTGTAAATATTGAAGAAATTGCAAAATGTTCATGGATAGATATGATTGCTTTTGGAGCAGAAGATTATACGACTATGGTAAATATGGAAAATTCACCTGAACTGCTTATATATCAAAAAAGTCGTTTGGTTACATATGCTAAAGCTTATGGAAAATATGTTTTGGATACACCAAGCTTTCAGCTTGATAATCATGATTTGTTTAATGGGGATATTAAGCTTACAGTAAAACTTGGATTTGACGGTAAGTTGGCAATAAGTCCTAAACATATATCTCATATAAATAGAGCATTTTTAGCAATGAGTGTTGAAGAAATAGAAAAGGTTATTAAGCAATACGAAGAAAATGGTGCGGCGGTACAGGTTATTAATGGTGTAGTGTATGAAAAAATGCATATAAAAAGATTGAAAGATTTGTTAAGAAGTTAGGAGAAAAAATGAAAAAAGTTGTAATATTAGGTGGAAGTGGAATAGGAATGTCTGTGGCCGCAATTGTTGCAGAAGATACTGACGCAGAAGTGCTGGGATTTTTAAATGATGTGGAACCTGTGGGAGCACAGATTGGAAAGTTTACTAAGTTTCCTGTTATTGGGACAACAGATGATATAGAACATTATCTTGCGGATGAAGAAGTGTACTTTTTTGTGGCATATGTTGGTATGCAACATGAAGAAGAGGTATATAGGAAAATCGAAAGTTTCAATATTCCGTCAGATAGATATTATACAGCAATTCATCCAACGGCCGTGATTCCGGAAGGGTTTTGTAGTATAGGTAATGGTGTGTTATTAACAGCTTTGTCGCAGGTTGGTGTGGATGTTACGGTTTCTGATAATTGTATGCTTTTGGCGAACGCTTATGTTGGACATGATAGTTTTCTGGATCGATTTGCTCATGTTGCTACGAATGCGGTAGTAGGTGCAAATGTTCATGTAGGAAAAGGGGTTCATGTTGGAAGTAATGCAACGATTAAAGAGAAAGTTGTTATTGGGGATTTTTCGTTAATAGGTGCAGGCGCAGTAGTACTTAAAGATGTACCACCTAATAGTATAGTGGTAGGAAATCCGGCCAGAATTTTAAGGATGAAAGAGAAGAAGTAAGAATGAAAAGTTGGGAAAGAGAAAAACTGGAGCAAATAAAAAGAAAAAGTGAGATATATTTTGATGAGTTGCTTAATGGTGAAGCGGAAGTGGGAGTTTTTGCGGAGCATTTGCCTAATTTAGCAGATGAGATATATAGAATGAAAAAGATTGTGCCAATGAAAATATTGAGTGCATATAATGAATTTTTTATTTCTTTTGCAATTATGTGTAAGAAATGCGCTGATAAGAAAGTGTTAAAAGATAATGTTGACATCATAGTGTCGTCGTTACAGTTGCTTGTAGAATGTATGGAATTGATTATTTCGGCTTGCAAAAGCTGTGATTACGAAGAAAAAGAATGTCCCTTAGTGTCAGTGGTATTACCAACTTATAATCATGAGGATTATGTAGAGGAAGCGATTGAGAGCATTTTGAAACAGACATATTCTAATGTTGAGATATTGATTGCTGATGATGCGTCTACTGATAGTACAGTAGCCAAGATAATGAAATATAAAGACTTTGTTGATAAAATACAATTGTTCGAAAATAATCATGGTGGCGTTATTAAATATTTAGTGAAGGAAGCAAAAGGTAAGTATGTGGCAATAATGCATTCAGATGATGTGTGGGCAGTAGATAAACTGGAGCAACAGGTTGAATATATGGAGACTCATAGTGAATGTGCAGCGTGTTTCACTGGGTGCAAACTGATTAATGAGTTAGGAAGAGAAATTCCTAATACAATGTTCGAACAAATTAATATGCCAAAAGAAAAGTGGATAAGATATTTTTATGAGAATGGAAATTGTTTACCACATCCTTCTGTAATGATGAGGACAAATGATTATTTGGAGAATCATAAAAAAAGTATTAAAACCATACGTCAATTGCCGGATTATTGGAGATGGATTCAGTTATTGCTTGAGAAAGATATATATGTAATTGAAAAAGAGTTAACATATTTCAGAATTCATGAAAAAGGCGAGAATATAAATACAAGTTCAAGAAATCAAGAGAATATGGCAAGAACACAAGTTGAGGAAACTTATATATGGTATGATATAATAAAAAATATGGATAATGAATTTTTTTCAAAAGCATTTGGGGATATGTTTGAGAGAAATGATCCTGAGAATGACATAGAAATAATGTGTGAAAAGATGTTTGTGTTATTAAATCCGCGCTCGTATTATTGTAAACAAGCAGGGATTTTTTATATGTTTGATATTACAAAGGAACAAGAAGTAGTGGAATATCTTGAAAAAAATTACAATTGGGGTGAAAAAAATGCAAAAAAAATCACAGGAGATTTTTTGTTTGGTAAATAAAATTTATTAGATAAGAATCTTGAAGGAGTGTTGCGAAAATGTGTAATAAAAAAACAATTTTAGTTTTTAGTGGATATAATAATAGGGCAATTATTACCTTCTTGAGAACTCTGGAAAAGAATGACATAAGCAATTATAAAATTGTGGCGATGGGAGAAAAAGATTACATTTTTAGGACCATTTATAAAAGTAAAGTTTGGTATGTAAGGCAAAGTCAAGAATTAACTATTGATGTGCTTAAACTTATTATTGATAAATTGAGGACGGAAAAAAATGAGTCGTTTTGGATTGTTCCGAGTAGTGAGTTTTTAAATAGGTTTATGCTGGAAAAAAGAGAAGAATTATGTAGTATAGGGTGCGAAATTCCGTTGGTATCAAAAGAATTGTATGAAAAGATATCTGATAAAAGTTCTTTTAAAAAGTTATGCATGGAGCAAGGATTAAGTGTGCCCCAAAATATACCGGTTTCGCGAGAGTTTTTTGAGGCCTTTGTGGCTAAACCATTTACATATTTTTCGAAAGATGGCAGGAATTATAGTCCTGTTCTAATTAAGAATGAGAACGATTGTAAGAGGTTTAATGATAATTATGATAAATCTCTTTTCTATTACGAACAGTATATAGAAGGGGAAAGTTATTACTTGTTATACTATTTTTCACAAAATAAGGGTGTATACAGTTATTCCCAAAAGAATCTGGTTCAACAGCCTGAAGGTAAGTCGATTGTTATGGCAGTAAGTAGCGATTTGCACAAATGTGATATTGGAAAAAGGTATGAAAAGATGTTTATGGAATTGGGTTTCTATGGATTGGTAATGATTGAGTTGAGAAAATGCAAAGATACATATTATATGATAGAAGCTAACCCTAGATTGTGGGGACCTTCGCAGTTGTTTTATGATAGTGAGTGCAATTTTTTTGAAGTAATGTTGTTAGATAATGGTTTTATTGATACAGATGTGATATTTCGAGAGAAAGATAGTATGTATTTTTGGAATGGAGGTGTGCAACAGACAAAGAATAAGGGAAAAGAATTAGTATATCTTGGTGTTGAAGAAAAAGAAATTTGCAAGTTTAATGACGAATTGATTAATTGTGAAATTTATAATAGATTCGATACAAAAGAGCTGTATCTGGAAAGAAAGTGATGGTTGGAATGAAAAAAGAAGGAATTGTTGTTTCTGTTGGTGCTGGAATGATGCAGAGTGATTTTATACGGACTTTGAAGCAAAGAGGATATAGAGTTGCAGCGTTTGGACATGGAAAAAATTCACAGGATGCGATTGATAATAGTGAATATTTTGCTGATATTGATACAGCGGATGCACAGAGTGCTATAGAATGGATAAATTCGTTGGGAGAAAAAGTTATAGCGGTGGGGTCATATGCAGGTGGTGTTGCGATTAAAACATTGCAGGAAATTTCTAGTTATTATGGACTGACCACGGAAGTACCTAAAGAATTAATGATAGGAATGAATAAAATTGAACAGCAAATTTTATATAGGACATATGGGTTGTCACATATAGATACATATTCTGTGAAAGATATAAAGAATCAGGCTGATGCTATTATTAAAGAAAAAGAATATATTATTAAACCTGTAATAGGCAGAGGTAGTGATGGTGTAAGGATTGTCAAAGGAAGTGTGTTATTTGAATTGGTCGAAGATAATGCATTGAATGAGGATGACATAGTTCAATCTGTGGTGTATGGAAATGAGTACAGGGTGTTATTGATGGCACAAGATGGTGAAATTAAGCTATTGGCCCCGATTTGTAGAACATCATATAAAGATACATTCTTTTTAGGCAGATTAGAAGTTAAATTTGACGATTATAACAGAATTGAAGAGCATGCTAAAAAAATGCTGAAAGATATGCAAATAAGAAACAGTATAATAAAATATGATATAATTGTTGGAAGCGATAGTATTAATCTTATCGAAATGGATATCGGTGTAGGAGGAGGATTCTATTTTAAGAAGTATATATCTATGGTATATGAGCATGATTTGATGAATGTATATATAGATTTGATCTGTGGAAATAAGTTGCGGAAAATGGAGTGTGTCAATGAAAAACTGATAATGGATTACATATATAATGAACATAATTGTCCGGTTAGTTATGAATTTACAGATATTTCTTTGAAATTAAAAGACGTTTGTGGAGAAAATGTGGTACTTCAAAATAGACTTCATCCTGAAAAAAAGAGTATATATGAATCTAATGCAGATTTTCTTTTTGCTGTTATATACGAAAAAAGAGAGATAGATTTAACGTTAATAAATGATTATGTAAATGATAAGGTTTTGGTTGAAAGTGGAAAATAAAATGGGACTACTAGAGAAGGAAAAAAAATTTTTATTATCAAAAATTGAAAAAAATGATATATGGGATAAAGAATTTATTGTTTACCAGTGGTATGAAGAAGTATCAAATAATAAAAGTATCAAGTTTAAGATCATATTTGATTTGTTAAAGTTGAGGCGAATAATAGTAAGAGTTACCAAAATAAAAATTGATAGTTTTACATGGGATAAAAGGATTGAATATTTAAAGTTTGAAGATATCGATTTGGACAAATATTTAGGTGTTGGATTCGTTGTTAAGAGACGAGCTATTAGAAAAAATATTTTTTTAGACTGTTTTTATCGGAATAATGGTATATGTAAATACTTGTTAGAGATAGAAGAGGATGGAAGCGTAGAAGAGGCGAGGCAATTGGGGTTAGCGATTGCCGAAGAGGTAACAGAGGATGAACGATACTTAAATGCTAATATGTGTGTGCCTTTTACGAAGGAAGATTACGATGTGCTGAAGTATTTATTATTTATGATTCCAGGGTTGAATGGGTAAGGCATATTAAAAAGATGAGGATGTGAAATTAATGTTAGAACATGGGTTGAATGAAGAATACATAAAAACAATTGAAAATGTATATAATGAAAAATTTATGGAAGATGAAGAAAACGAAATAAAGGAATTTTGTGAAAAGTATCATAATAGGATTAAAGCATATGCACAGTTGCTTGATGAAATAATAAGAAACAATGATTTGAATATGCTAGAAAGGTTTATGGTGTTGTTTAATTCATTGTTGAGTGAGGGGTCGAAGTATTTTACAGAAGAGACGATATGTATATATCATTTTGGACATATATATTTGGAAGAAAAAAGTGTATCAGAAGATACTTTTGTGTATACAATTAAAAGTTATGAAGATTTTAAAGAAAAAATGCTGAATATACGTTTTGAGATTTGGAGAATTGTTTATTTGGGGGAATCTATAGCAAATTTGAAAACATATATAAAAGAGAATGAAATAACGATATGTATGTTATATAAAGCAGTAATGATATCATGCGTCGACAAAGAAAAAGGGATGATGATTATGAAAAAATTGGCTGAAAATAATAAAAAATGGTGTGAATATTTGGAAAAGAAGGTAATTGACTAATATGTTAAATGACAAAAAAATTTGCTTTATAGTATGTTCTAATGATGAAAAGTACGAGCACGAATGTATGCGTTATGTTAATTGTTTGGAAATTCCAGAAGGGTATGAAATAGAATGGATTACTATTCTTGAAGCAAAATCTATGGCAGGGGGATATAATGAAGCGATGAGGGCAAGTGATGCTAAATACAAGGTGTATTTGCATCAAGATGTGTTTATTATTAATAAGAATTTTTTAAAAGATGTTTTAAAAATATTTGAAAACGCAAAAATAGGTATGATAGGCATGGTGGGAAATATATATTTGCCAAAATGTGGTGTTCAATGGTATGGGGAAAGAATTGGACAGATTATAACAAGAAATTATGAAACTAAAAAGGTAGATTTAGGTAATATAAGCATAAAAAAACCATATAAAAGCGTTGTGGCAATAGATGGCATGATGATGATTACACAATATGACATTCCTTGGAGAGAAGATATTTTTGATGGGTTTGATTTTTATGATTCATCGCAGAGCCAGGAATTTATTTGTGCTGGATATGAAGTTGTTGTACCACATATGGATGAACCATGGGTAATTCATGATGATGGTGTGATGAATTTGAAGAATTATCATAATCAGCGAAAAAAATTTGTAAAAGAATATGTTGAAAAATAAAAAATATATGGTATTAGCCTTGTTTGTTTGAAAGGTGGTTTAAGGGTTTTATGAAGATTTTATATTATTGTTGGGATGAGTATACATCCAAAGATATTATGGATGTGTTTAATAGAAAAGGGTATGAAGTTGATTGTTTATCGGCACCTGTACAGGACAAGCTTAGAGATGCTACATTTATGGAAATGTTAAGATATAAGCTTAAGAATAATACATATGATTGTATTTTTACTTTTAATTTCTGGCCGGTTATTTCAAAGGTTGCAAACGAAGTGGGCGTTAAGTATGTGAGTTGGAGTTTTGACAGCCCATGTTTAACTATGCATACAGAGGATATTAAGAATTCTTGTAATTATGTATTCTGTTTTGATAGAGTTGAAGCTATGAAGCTTATAAGCTATGGTGCTAAAAATGTTTATCATATGCCGCTGGCAGTAAATATGGACAAATTAAATAAGTTGCTTACTAAACCTGTAGCTAAAACTGATTATAAATATGATGTAAGTTTTATGGGAAATCTTTATAATAATGAGTATAATTTCTTTGACCAGATTAAAAATATGCCGGATTATTACAAAGGCTTCTTTGATGGGATTATTAATTCTCAGATGAATATTTATGGATATGATTTGGCATCGGATATTATTTCGGAAGAATTTGCGCCGATTTTGAGAACATTTGCAATTTTTAATCTTGATAAGGAAATTTTGTTAAAGGAAACAGATTTTTTTATTCAAATGTTACAGAAGAAAATTACTGTTGTCGAGAGACCCGATATATTGAATATGATTGCTGATGAAGGCATTTATCTTAATCATTTTGCGCCTAAGCAGGATGAACGACTTAAGAAGGTTAAATTCAGAGGATATTTGAATTATGATACTGAAATGCCAAAAGTATTTAGACAATCTAAGATTAATTTGAATATTACTCTTAGAACGATATTGTCAGGTATACCTCTTCGTTGTATGGATGTTATGGGAGCTGGTGGATTTCTTATATCAAATTATCAGCCGGAGCTAACAGAATTCTTTGTGGACGGCGAAGAGATGGTTATGTATTCAAGTAGGATAGATTTACTTGATAAGATTAAATACTATCTTGCTCATGATGAGGAACGAATAGCTATAGCTGAAAATGCAAAAAGAAGGATTGAAAACGAATATTCTTATGATATTGTGTTGGATAAAATTTTTAGAATAGTGGGAGAAAACTAATATGAAAAGAATAGCAATTATTACAGCTAGAGGTGGAAGTAAAAGAATTCCTAAAAAGAATATAAAAGAGTTTTGTGGTAAACCAATTATTGCATATTCTATCATTGCGGCGCTTGATAGCGGGGTTTTTGATGAGGTTATGGTTTCTACAGATAGCGAGGAAATAGCTGATATAGCCAAAAGTTATGGTGCGAAGGTGCCATTTATGAGAAGTGAAAAAACTTCTAATGACTTTGCAACAACAGCAGATGTTTTAATGGAAGTTATAGAAAGTTATAAAAAATTAGGGGACGAGTTTGATTATATGTGCTGTATATATCCTACGGCGCCGTTTGTTACAGGAGATAAACTTAAGAAAGCTATGGAACTTATTGAAACTAATGAGGCAGAGACTTTGATGCCGGTAGTGGATTTTTCATTTCCGCCACAGCGAGGTATGGTTATAAGAGAAGGTAAGCTTGGCTATATGTATCCGGAGTATGCTCTTTGTCGTTCTCAGGATTTGGAAAAAATGTATCATGATTGCGGGCAGTTTTATTGTATGGATGTCAAAGCTTTTGAGAAAACTAGAAGGGTTGTTATGGAAAATACAGTACCATTTGTAGTAAGTGAAATGGAAGTTCAGGATATTGATAATATGTCGGATTGGGAGATTGCAGAAATCAAATATCAGGCAATGGTAAAAGGAGGCAATTCATAATGAATATACATAATAGAGAAATTGGAGGCAATAATCCAACATATATTATTGCAGAAATGTCAGCTAATCATGCGGGGTCTTTGGATAATGCTAAAGAAATAGTTTATGCAGCAAAAGAAGCTGGTGCTGATTGTGTTAAGATTCAAACATATACAGCTGATACAATTACTATGAATTGTAATAATAAATATTTTCATATAGACAATGGTACTTGGGAAGGAGAAAATCTATACAATCTTTATCAGAAAGCGTTTACGCCGTGGGAATGGCAGGCTGAGCTGAAGGAGTTGGCTGATAAGATAGGTATTGATATGTTTTCTACACCATTTGATAAAACTGCAGTGGATTTTCTTGAAGAGATAGGAATGGATTTTTATAAAATTGCTTCATTTGAACTGGTGGATATTCCGCTTATTGAATATGTGGCAAGTAAGAATAAACCTATAATTATGTCTACAGGAATGGGTAGCTTTGAAGAGGTTTCTGAAGCGGTGGAGGCAGTGAAAAAATATCATAATGATTTGATTTTGCTTAAATGTTCAAGCGCTTATCCTGCTATTACGGATCAGATGAATTTGAATACAATGGTAGATATGAAAAATAAATTTGGTGTGGATGTTGGTTTGTCTGATCATTCAATGGGTTCGATGGGAGCGATTATAGCGGTTGCTATGGGAGCATCTGTTATTGAAAAACATTTTTGTATCAGTCGCGCCATAGAAAATCCGGATTCTTCGTTTTCTATGGAACCTGAAGAATTTGCTTCTATGGTTAAAGACATTCGTAGCTGTGAGTTAGCCAAAGGCAAGGTGCATTATGGACCACAGCCACAGGAAATGAGTAATACCAACTTTAGAAAATCTATTTTTGTAGCAGCGGATATTAAGGCGGGAGATGTGTTTACAGAAGAAAATATTCGAGTAGTTCGTCCGGCGTATGGTATGGCACCTAAACATTTTAAAAATGTTCTTGGTAAGGTGGCAACTAGAGATTTGGAATTTGGAACCCCTTTGAAAGAAGATATGGTGAAGTAAAGTGAAAAATATAAGGATAAGCACAGAACGATTGGAATTGATAAGTCTTTCCGAAGAACATGCCGAAGTTGTGGTGGGATTACGAAATGATGAAAATGTATTTAAGTATTTTAAAAATCCGCATAGAATCACTTTGGAAGAACATATAAATTGGTTTAAGACTAGATATACAAATGATGAAAGAAGATTTGATTTTGTAATTGCACTCAAGGATACAGGAGAAATTATAGGAACTTGTGGAGTTTCGGAATTTGATAAAGATGAGAAGTCTGCTGAAATAAGTTATATGCTGGCACAGGAGTATCAGGGATTTGGATATGCAAAGGAAGCGGTTTCGAAGCTTATGGAATACTGCTGTAAAATGTATGATATAAATACATTCTTTGCAATTATTCATAAAGACAATAAATCGTCAATTAAATTTATTGAAAAGTTGAATTTCTGTATTGTTAATATAGAAGAAAATTTTGTATTGTACAAAATAGAAAGAGTGTGTAAGAAATGGCATTGATTAGCGTAATTATACCATGCTACAATGTGGGACAGTACATTGATCGTTGTATGGAAAGTGTGGTAAAACAAACAATTAAAATTGAGAATTTAGAAATAATACTTATAAATGATGCCTCGACTGATGAAACATTAGGTAAGTTATACGAGTGGGAAGCAAGATATCCTGAAAATATTATGGTGATTAATTATGAAGAGAATCTTCGCCAAGGTGGAGCGAGAAATATTGGGATGCAATATGCAACCTCGGAATACATAGGCTTTGTTGATGCAGATGATTGGTTGGAACTGGATGCCTATGAGAAATTGTATGAAAAGGTACAAACTAAAAAGTATGATAAGGTAAGTGGTAAGTTTGTAAGAGAAAAATATCCAGGAGAAAAGAATTTGCTTGAAGAAAAAGGGGAATGGGGAAGTATTTGTACATCAATATATTTGAGACAAATAATTGTTGAAAATAATATATGGTTTCCTGAAAAAATTGCCTATGAAGATAACTATTGGAGCGCTATTATGAAATTGTATGTATCCGATGCTTGTGTTGTTGATACAATTATTTATCATTATTTTATTAATAATAAGTCTACTGTAACAACACGAAATGCAGAGCATCATTTCGATAGGCTTGATATAGAGCTGGAAATTGTGGAAGAGTATAAAAGAAGAGGTGTGTTTGAGTTATATAAAGAAGAATTAGAAGCACAATTTGTTCAAAGATTTTATTTGAATACAATGTATATTTTCTTTACTCAGTTTGATTATATACCGTCTGTTATTGAAGATATGAGAAGAATAGTATTGGACTATTTTCCGGACTTCAAAAATAATACTGCTTTAAATAAATGTAATGAACGAGAAAAAGTTTTGTTAAGATTGTTAGAGATTGCTAGAGGATTATCAGAAGAGGAATGGATAAGAATTAAATTGGCATATCTTAAGACTTTTTAGAAGGACAATTATGATAGGAATTAGAGTTGATGCCAATGAGCACATTGCCAGTGGGCATGTTATGCGCTGTATGGCTATTGCAAAGAAAATAAAAGATAATAATGAAGATGTGATTTTTATTACAGCGGATGAATATCCAAAGGAGCTTATCGAAAGTGGAGGTTATAGAGTCGCTGTTTTGAAAACAAAGTATGACTGTATGGAAGAGGAAGTAGACAAACTGCAGAAATTAGTCGAAGAATTTTCAATAAGTTGTCTGTTTGTAGATTCGTATATGGTTACACCTTTGTATTTTCAGTTGGTTAAAAGGTTCATTAAAGTGGTGTATATGGATGATTTATTAATGTTTCCATATGGTGCTGATGGACTTGTTAATTATGCAGTTGCGATAAAAAAGGAAGTCTATGATAAACTGTATGATGACAAAAAGTTGCCAAAGCTGTATTTGGGAAGTGCTTATGCACCTCTTCGTGAAGAGTTTTCGGAGACGAAAGCTAAATTAACTGAAAAAGTCACAGATGTATTTGTTACTTCGGGGGCCACAGATAAATTCGATGTGGTGTTAAATTTGGCTAAATGTGTGGCTGGTAATAGGAAATTTGAGGTAGTTAAATTTCATTTAATTTCAGGAATGTTTAATTCTAATAAAGAAGAGTTAAGGGAGCTTGCAAATGCATATGACAATATTTGTGTTTATGAGAATGTGAAAAATATGTCTGAAATTATGCTGAAATGCCAAGTTGCCATATCGGCAGGCGGCACTACATTAATGGAGCTGGCAGCAGTTGGATTGCCTACAATAGCTTATGTTATAGCTGATAACCAGTTGTCAGGAACGTATATAATGAATGAAGAAGGTATACTTGTTTATGCTGGAAGTGCTTGGGAACAGGAAGATATTGTTGGGGAGATTTTATTGAAGTTGGAAGAATTGATGAATGATTTTTCCTTGAGGGAAATGCTGAAAAGAAAAGCTGAGAGCGTAGTTGATGGCAATGGTGCAGACAGAATAGCGAAGATTTTGTGCGAAATATAATAATAGAAAAAAGTGGGAAGTGGGAAATTAATTGTTGTACATTTCCCACTTTTGTTGTATAATCATCTTAAGAAATGGGAAATGGGAAGGTGATTGTATGAATTATATGACTTCGTTAGAAGCTGCTAAGAAGTGGAATTTGACTAAAAGACGAGTGAATTCTTTGTGCCAGCAGGGCTTGATACCGGGTGCTGTGAAGGATGGCTATCGCTGGAGAATTCCGGCAGATTATGAGTACCATAGTGATAAGAAAGTGGGAAGTGGACATAATCCGGATTTTAAGTATGTGTATGAAGAACCTAATTGTGATATGTATAAGAATATGATGCTTTGTGAGGAACCGAATTATGTTGTTTCACAGGTAACTGATAAAGAACAACCATCGCCTGTGAGTAAGGTACGTTATGATATGGAAGGAAGTACTTCCAATATGGTTCTTCGTGAGGACGGTAATTATTATCCGAGAAGGCCTTTGCCGGTTGGAGTTACAAGTTTTATTGAAGCTATGAATGGATTTTGTTATGTTGATAAAACTTTAATGATTGAAGATTTGCTCAAATCAGGGGTGAAGGTGTCTCTTTTTACCAGACCAAGACGCTTTGGTAAGACTACCAATATGGATATGCTTAGAGCGTTTTTTGAGATAAGTGAGGAGGATACCTCGGTTTATTTTAAGGATAAGAAGATTTGGCAGTGTGATGAGAATATTCGCTGTCAGCAGGGCAAGTATCCTGTTATATTTATCTCCTTCAAGGATATGAAATTTCAAAGCTGGGAAGAAGCTTTTGAAGGGATAAAGGGAGTTATTGCGGAAGAATATAAAAGACATAGCTATTTGCTTGATAGTGAATTTTTAACTGATTTTGAAAAGGAAAAGATTGCTAAAGCCATGGAAGGCACATTAGATTATACTGGATATTCAATGACTCTTAAAGAATTTAGCCGATTGCTGAAAGCTCATCATGGAAAGAATACTATGATTATTATTGATGAATATGACACTCCTATTAATGAAGCATTTCATAGAGGTTATTATAATAAGATGGTTGATTTTATGCGCATTTTTCTCTCAGCAGGACTTAAAGATAATTATAGTCTTGAGCGAGGGTTTATGACAGGAATATTGCGCGTGGCAAGAGAGGGACTTTTTAGTGGTCTGAATAATATTGTTGTATATTCGGTGCTTGATGAAAAGTATAGTGAATATTTTGGTTTTACGCGTGATGAAGTTAAAGGGATTTTGTATGAATATGGGAAGAGTTTTAAAATGAATGAAGTGGTGGAATGGTATGATGGTTATCATATGGGGGACTATGAGATTTTTAATCCATGGTCGGTTATCAATTATGTAGATAATGATTTTAAGCCTCGCCCATATTGGACTCAAACATCCAGCAATACTATGCTTGGAGATATTATGGAAGGTGCATCGGAGATTATTGTAGACCAGCTTAATAGTTTAATGTCGGGTGGAAGTGCGTATACAATAATTGATACTACAGTTATATATCCAGAGCTGGAACAAAGTGTAAGTAGCGTTTTGAGCTTTTTGATGATGTCGGGATACATTACATTTGAGGAAAAAGAGTTGGACGAGGAGGGTGAAGATTATTGTAAAATTCGCATTCCTAATAAGGAAGTTATGACTGCATACAAGAAAGAGATTGTAAGAAGATATTGTAATGATGTGTCCAGATTGGCATCGGAGAAGATACAACAGGCGATAAAGGGAAGAGATGCCCATGCGTTGCAGAATGCTATTGAGGAGTTCTTGTATAGTTCGGTAAGCTATTATGACACAACTAACGAGAGTTTTTATCATGGATTAGTTCTTGGTATGGTTGGTATGTTTAGCATTTATTATGAAATTTCATCTAACCGTGAGGCGGGTAAAGGTCGCTATGATATTATGCTTCGTCCACGAGATAAGGAAAGACCAGCATATATTATCGAACTTAAGGCGTTGAAAAAAGCTGGTGTAAAGGATGATGTAGAAGAAAGTGTGTTGGATTCTGAACTTGAAGAACTGGCTTGTGATGCTATAAATCAAATTAAAGATAAAAAGTATTACGCAAGCCTGCGTGAAGATGATTGCTCTAAGATTGTGTTGATTGGCATGGCATTTTATAAGAAGAAATGTTGTATAGAAATCAAAGAATGATAATTTTTATATGATTTGATAAAAGGTTGTTTATGAACATGATCCTGAAAATGGTGAATTGAAAAAGTAAATTCCACTTTGTAAGGTTAAATTCCACTCTTTAAG
>CAZESO010000009.1:0-22694 GCA_964515325.1 uncultured Roseburia sp.
CTATAAGAGATTATTAAAAGAGTATAACTTAAAACAAGACGAAGTAGCAGAGAGAGTAAGTAAGAGTAGAGTGGCTATTACAAATTCTATGCGATTATTGAAACTTTCAGAAGAAGTTCAACAAATGGTCATTGATGAAAAATTGTCTAGCGGACATGCAAGAGCTTTATTATCAATAGAAGATGAAAAGTTGCAGGTGGTTACAGCAGAAAAAGTATTTGATGAAAAACTTAGTGTTAGAGAAACAGAAAAGTTAGTAAAATCATTACTTACACCTAAAGTGCAAAAAGAAAAAGAAGTTCTTAAAGATGAATTTGTATATGAAGATTTAAAAGAAAAATTCTCTACAATATTTGGAACTCAGGTAAATATAAATAGAAAGTCAAATAGTAAAGGAAAAATAGAAATTTCATACTATTCAAATGAAGAATTAGATAGAATTATAAGTTTAATTAATAAAATTAAATAAGTTGTGAGAAAGGAAATTGGTTATGACAAGTAAACTTTTTGAAAAATTAGGAATCAATGGAATGGATCTAGGAATAATTTTAATTGTGTTATTATTATTACTTATTGTTGCATTTGTTTTAATTATTATGAATAATATTAAAATTAATAAAATGCAAAATAAGTATGAGAGTTTTATGAAGGGTAAGGATGCAAAAAGTCTTGAGGACTCAATTGTTAAAAGATTTAAGGAAGTAGATGCTCTTATACAGGAAAATAAAAAGAAAACAGCACAGATTGAAGAAATTAATGAAATATTACTTACAGCATTCCAAAAGAAAGGTATTGTTAAATATGATGCTTTTCATGAAATGGGAGGTAAATTAAGTTTTGCGTTGGTTATGCTTGATAAAGAAGATAATGGTTTTGTTATAAACGCTATGCATAGCAGAGAAGGCTGTTATACTTATATCAAAGAAATTATTCGTGGAGAATCGTATATTCCACTTGGAACAGAAGAAAAAGAAGCGTTGGATAAGGCATTAGGAAGAGATTTAGAAATAAAGTAAGGTGCTTTGGATGAAAGAAAACTTTATCATAATTATTGGGATTATAGTTACAGTTATAAATTGTATAATAATATTGGTGAATAATTATTTGCGTAAGAGAAAGATTGAAATCAGAAATGCTAAAATAGAAGATTTAGCGTATAAAGATTTTGAAGCGGATATTCATAATTTAAACTATTTAAATGATAATTATACAAGAATAATTAAAAGTAATGGTGCTAAAAAGTGCGCTTATGTGACATTAGATATTGATAATTTTAAATATGTAAATAATGTTATGGGATATGAAGCTGGTAATGATATTATATCAATCATATCCAGAGTTATGAAAGCTAATGCCAATGAAAATGAGTTGGCAATAAGAGTGGGTGGCGATATATTTGGTATGCTTATTTTAGAAAATCAGGAAGAAACTATTCTTGGAAGAATAGAGAAGATTTTCGAGGGAATAAATAATAGTATATCGCAAATATATACTGATAGAGCAAATATTAATTTTTCATGTGGTGTATATGTACTTGAAAGTATGAATGAAACCGTAAAAGAAATTATAAATAAATCAAATATTGCAAGAAAAGAAGCTAAAAACTCTTATAACAAAAATATAGTATTCTTTGATGAAAAAATGAAAGAAGCTGTTAAAAACAGAAAAGAGATAGAAGAGGATATGGAAAAAGCTCTGGAAAATAAAGAGTTTTTAGTGTATCTTCAGCCTAAAGTTAATATGATAACAGGTAAACTTTATGGTGCAGAAGCATTAGTTAGATGGGAACATACAACAAAGGGGTTGATGTTACCGGCTGATTTTATTAGTATTTTCGAAGAAAATGGTTTTATACTGAAATTAGATTATTATATTTTTGAGGCTGTGTGTCAGTTGAAAAAGAAGTGGAAGGATATGGGAAAAACATATCCAATCATTTCAGTTAATATGTCAAGACTGCATATATATGATAAAAACTTTATATATAATTTAGTGGAAACAGCAAAGAAGTATGGTGTACCAACAGAGGAATTGGAGATTGAAGTAACAGAAAATGCTTTTTTTGAAGATTCTAATATGCTTCTTACATTTACTGATGATTTAAAAAGAGCTGGATTTAAAGTTTCTATTGATGATTTTGGTTCTGGTTTTTCGTCCCTAAATATGTTAAAAGATATTAACGCTGATGTATTAAAAATAGATAGAAATTTTTTGATAATAACAGATAAAAATAATGGTAAGGGTAAAAAAATTCTTAAAAATGTCATTGCTATGGCACAAGATTTAAAAATAGATATCGTTACTGAAGGTGTTGAAAATTTTAATCAAATAGAGTTGTTAACAAACTATGGATGCGAGATTGCTCAAGGATTTTATTATGCGAAACCAATGTCCATAGAAGAATATGAATTATTTGCGTCAATTCATGGAGAATTCATAGAAACAGCATGCTTATATAGATTTGATGGAAATTATAGAGACGAATATGATGGTGAAAATGTTAAACTTATAGGCAGTGGATTTGAATTTAGAGAAGGTCTTACTAAAGGAAAGAAGGCGCTTTTCTTACCGGGAGGTAAGGTTAGTGAAAATTATATTCAAGTTCCAACAAAATGTTTGCAAGAAGAGAGTTTTACAATATCATTCTGGATGAATACAGGAGAAGTGTTTTCACAATGGTCATCATTGATTTATGCAGAATACGATACAGGATTCTTCTCGTTTATGCCGGTTGCATGGAACGGTTCAATGTCTTTCAGAATAAAGGATGATACATATACTGAAGGATGGCATGATAATCATTATCCTGCTATTATAAAGAAAAATCAATGGTATAATATTGTACTTACATACAGTGCTAAACTTGAAGCTTCCAGAATATATGTAAATGGTGAAGCAGTAGGCTATAGAGGAAATGTACCACCACTTAGAGGCGTTAAGTGTGTATATTTAGGTGGTGATATCTATCAGCCATCAATGTCATGCTTAATTTCTGACTTGATGATTTCAGATCAAGTTAAATCAAGCGGAGAAATAAGAAAAATGTACTATGATATGCTTGAAAAAATATAAGAAGAAGCTTCGGCGTTTGTGCCGAAGCTTCTTCTTATATTATAAGTTTAAAGTATCTTTTATAAGATTGATTATTGTACTGACAGCATCTGTAGCAGTTGAATTATTGATTGCTTCGATGTATTTATCTTTATTGGTAAATATATCGTCAATTGCGTTAATTAAAATCTCATTTGTTAAGGTTTCTTCATCTAATACTTTACTAAAACCTTGCTTTTCAAAAGAATTGGCATTTAAAATCTGATCACCTCGACTTGCGCTTGCAGGAAGAGGAATAAGTATACTAGGTTTCTTTAACGCCTGTATTTCGCATATTGCATTGGCACCGGCACGAGAGATAACAATATCTGACATTGCGAAAATATCTTTCATTTCATCTTTGATATATTCAAACTGTATATATCCCTCTTTGTTTTTTAATGTTTCATCAGTTTTGCCCTTGCCACACAAGTGAACAATCTGGTATTTTTCAAGAAGTGAAGGTAAAGCTTCTCTAATAGCTCTATTAATAGCTTCTGAACCAAGACTTCCACCAGTAACCATAATAACAGGTTTGTTGGCAGTAAAGCCACAAAAATTCAATCCTGTTATTTTATTACCGGACATAAGCTCTTTACGAATAGGTGAGCCTGTAAGTAAAGCTTTGTTCTCAGGTAAATGATTGGCTGTCTCAGGAAAATTATGGCATACAACCTTGGCATAAGGAATTGAAATCTTATTTGCCAAGCCGGGAGTCATATCAGATTCATGAATAATAATAGGAACATTATATTTCTTGGCTGCCAAAACTACAGGAACACTTACAAAACCACCCTTTGAAAAAAGAACATCCGGTTTGTATTCTTTAACAATTTTTTTAGCTTCACTATAACCCTTGACTACACGGAAAGGGTCTGTAAAATTCTTTAAAGACATATATCTGCGTAATTTACCACTGGAAATTCCTTTATATGGAATATTTATATCTTCAATAAGTTTTCTCTCGATTCCATCATAAGAACCGACATAAAGTATTTCACAGCCTAAATTCTTTAATTCAGGAATTAAAGCCATATTTGGTGTAACATGTCCTGCAGTTCCACCACCTGTTAAGAGTACTTTTTTTGTATCCATTAGAAAAACCCTTTCATAATTATAAAGATTTGCTCAAAAGCTTACATAATTCCTTGGCTAATTCTGCATCAATAGGTGCAGGATCGTTAAATGATAACTCAAGATTGTCATCATCATATCTTGGAATTATATGAAGGTGAAAATGAAATACTGTCTGTCCGGCAACAGATTCATTATTTTGCATAATATTAAGTCCGGTACATCCAAGAGTTTCTTTCATAACATTAGCGATTTTCTTTGCAACTACCAAAACATGAGAAGCAAATTTATCATCTAAATCATAAAGATTTCTAAAGTGCTCCTTAGGGAGAACCAGCGCATGTCCTTTGGTTGCAGGGCTTGCATCTAAAATAACTCGTACAAGTTCATCTTCATAAATTGTGTTTGTTTCAAACACGCCATTTGCCAGTTTACAAAAAATACAATTTTCATCATGCATAATAAATTCCTCACTTAAGTATATGTTAAAATTCGAGACACATTAAATATATCTTAGAAATATTTTACCAAAAAAAATATGAATAATCCATATAAAAAATAATATATGATTTTTAATAATTTTAAGAGTCGCTATTTGTCGAGTTGTTTTGTTTGAAAAGGAAAAATAATGGTGATAAACTTAATTCAAAATTGATAGAAGGGATGTATATAAATGAGGGAAGTAAGTATATCGATGTATGAAAAAGAATATATTGAAATGAAAATGATTTTAAGAGGAATAGCTCATGAGATGGGGAATGCAATGACCTTGATGGGGTATTCGCTAAAAGAATTTGGTAAAGATGAAAGTATTAAGAATAATAAAAATTGGAGTTATCTTAATGAAGATTTCAATTACATATGTAAATTATTTAAAAGCTTATCAGAATATAATAATAGTCATGAATTAAAATTTGAAATAATTGATATTGAAAAAATATTAGCAGAGGTTGTTGATGTGTTTTCCGAAGAATATAGAAATAATGGAATAGATATTGTGTATGAAGGACTGGAAAATGCATATGTTTTGGCAGATGAAGTTAAGTTAAAACAAGTATATGTAAATATTATAAAAAATGCTTATGAAGCCATTAAGAATAATCGTAATATAAAAGCTTATAAAGGGAAAATAAATGTAACCATTAAGCTTAATGAGGATAAATATGAAATTACTATAAGTGATAATGGATGTGGTATAGATAATAATAATATGTATAAAATTTTTGAACCAATGTATACAGAAAATAAGAAAGGAGGAACAGGTTTTGGACTATTTGTATGTAAAAATATAATAGAAAGTCATAATGGAACAATTAATGTAGAGTCGCAGATTAATAAAGGAACAAAATTTATAATAGCATTAAAAAAAGAGCCCGAAAGCTCTTTAGTTAAAAGGAAAAAGTAAATCAAGCATTCTAAGTGTTTTGAAATTACCTTTTGCTGTCATTTCACCAGTCATAAAAGCTTTTTGGAAGCTTAATCTTCCATGAACAATCTCTGAAAGAGTATTGTGAGAAAGCTTAGCTACAACATCAGCATTAGTCAGTTTCTCATATTTACAGGTAAGATTATCGTTTTCAACATTTATATATATTGATTTGTTTCTATCTTCAATCATAAAAATGTAAGAAGCAGAAAAATCTTCCTGAGGAGTAAAGATAGTAATTAAATCTTTAGTAAATTCCTGTTCAGTTCCTGCATTTGTGTCACTAAGTTTGTCTTTAAAGAAAGAAGCTAATTGTTCAATATCTTCTTTTTGCTTCTTCACATAAATATCATCAGAAACGTATTTTGATAATTGCTCACTTTCCTGAGGAGTAAGACTCAATGAATCTTTGATAAGGTTCTGTTTAATGGCAAGTGAACTTGAAGGAAGAGGTTTAATCTTCTGAGATATTGTTCTATAAACATTCTCAGCTCGCTTTTCAATAAATTCGGCATAAGATTTGTTATGTTCAAAATCTATTGGGTCTTCAACATAAGCTGTTATACCCGGGCTTGTCATACCGCCTAAAAGTTCCCAGGAATTAACTAAATGTTGAAAAGCTTCCTTCTCACCGTATGTTGTTGATATTATAACAGGAGTCATAAAAATTGTACTAATCTTTTTCTTGTCTCCATATAACCAACATGAATCAAGGAATTGCTGCATATACCCGCCTATGCCCATCCATTCAACACTACAGGCTAATATAATACCATCAACATCTTTAAGAGTTTGAGGTAAAGTAGTTATGTTGTTTTTTTCTTCATAAAGGTTGTATTTAGTTACATGTACTCTAAGGTCAGAAAAAACTTCTTCGATTTTCTTCAAAACGTATAGAGTTGGGTCTTCAATTATCCCGCGTCCACCATAATAAATGTTTATATTCAATGTTGTTATCTCCCATTCATAATCTATTGTTACTTTTAATATTTTAATATACTTTTGTCACACTTGCAATATATAAAAGAAATAATAATACCGGCAAGCAAACCTGAAAGATGAGCCATGTTATCAATGTTTTCACTTGTAAAGCCACTGAATAACATTAAAAATGTTACAAGAATTACACGCTTTACAGGAATAGAATTGCCCGAATATCTATTTTTTAAAAGAGTAATCATTACATATGCACCATAAACTCCAAATATTGCGCCTGAAGCACCTACTGAATAAACTATTGTATTTGAATTTGCAGCAATGCTTTGATTATATAGCGCAGAAGCTAGGCTTGATATAAGTCCGCTTAACATATAAAGTATAAAAAATCTTAAATGTCCCAGCTTGGTTTCAGTTTCATTACCCATAACACCTAAAGAAAGCATATTATTAACTAAATGGTCGCTGCCTCCATGTATAAACATACAAGTAAGCAGACGATAGTATTCATTAGATAAAAAAACATTAGTCCAACAGTTAGCACCCAAAGCTGTGTAATAATCAGATTTCATGGTAAATATATACATAAAAAGAAAAACAGCTATATTAACAGCAATAAGTCCTATGGTTATATATGGATAATTAGTCTTTTGTTTAACAAGTGGCTCTTTGAGAGATTCTTCAATCTCAGATTTAAGTTGAAGAAAATCATCCGGTTGATTCTCGTATATATGAAGTCTATGAGTATCCATATCTACAAGCCACATATTAATACCTGATTCTAGAAACTTTTTGTAAAAAGGAACATTTCCTGTATAAATAATAAAAATATTTTCAACATTCTTTGCGCCTCTTAAAAGAAATTTACGTTCTAATTCATCTCTTAAATTAGTAAGAGCAGTTTCTTCGTAGTAATATCTCTTAGTAGCATCTATTAATGTGATGATGTGAACAGTATCCTCTATTCGTTTAAAATAAAAATTGATTTCCTGATGATTACAGGTTAATCGTTCAAAATGCTTTTTTTCAAGCATAATGGCTGTTTGATACCAATGCATAATTTTATAGTCCTCTCAAATATAAATAATAATAAAATGTTTTATCATTATTTATATTGTAAACTATTGAAAAATATAAGTCAAATGTGCAAAGGTAATTGTATCACCTATATTGATTTCTGTAGGAGTATATGAGGCTAAAGCTTGGTCATTTACCTTGGTTCCATTAGAAGAATTTAAATCTTCAATATAATACAAATCATTTTCCATAAATATTCTGGCATGGGTACGACTTATGACAGGATTATCAATAACAAGATTATTGGCATCATTTTTTCCAATAATAAAAGGAAAATTATTAAGGGTAACCTCCTGAGAAAAATCTAATCCGGTATATATAAGGTGTTTGTCCTGAAAAATTGGATTAACACACAGAAGAACTGTTTCAGAATCAGAATTAGTAGCTGAAAAGGTTTCTGTGGAAGAATTATCATCAGGTATATTAATAGAAGTATTTATATGAATAATCTTTTCAGGTTCAATGTCATCAGTTTTGTTATAAATCCTGTGTAATGGTGCATCACGAAGGATTGTGGATGCATAGAAAATGCTGAAAGATATAATGGCTATTAATATTACAAAAAAAGTTTCAGTGGAATAAAATGAGAAGATTTTCATAATAAAGTTTGCCAAAAAAATTATTATAACTATAGAAAATATAATTACATTTTTTATAATAAATGAAGAAGAATAGCGATAGTTTTCTTTTAATAGTATATCAGGATTTTTCAAAATATTATTACTATCATCTAAGTTCATTTGTGGTTCAACTGTGGGTTCTGGCTTCCGGTTCGAAATAAAAGGTTGAGAGGTATTCAAAGGATATTTTTCAATTACAGTTAGTAATGATTTTAGATTAAAATTTTCATTTTGAACCTCCTGCCAAAGAGAATAAGCTATCAAAACAGTTTGTTCATCATTATGATCTGTTATGGTCAAAAGATAAGATATAAAATTTTTAAGTTCCACAAAAAAATCCGATGTATGATTAGGACAGTAAACGAAATAATAATGTTCTAAATCTTTGTCGCAAAAGATACATTGAGGAATAAGAATTAAATGATTATAATCTAATAAATATTTGTTAAGGTTAAGTATGGTGTTATGCAGGTTGGTGAGAAAAGTAATAATATGTTCTTTTTTTATAGTGTCATTATAAAAGCGGGAATGAAAAGATAGTTTGCCTGTAATATCATATTGAAAGAAAGGCACATTATCATCCATAAATAATTGCATATCCATAAGACCACCTATGGAATTGCGTTTTAACATTTCAAATTGGTAGTCGTTAGTGAGTAAAGGAGAATCAAATTCTCCTAAAACAAGATAATTTTTATTGTACATTTTTTTATAAGAATAATTCATGGTAATCTCCTAATCAGTTTTTATTTTATCGATAATATCAGATGCCACAGAACATTTCCTAAGCAGGTCACATTTGTCATAATAGGAACAGTTAATAGTTCCGCTATATTCTGAGGATTCGATATCAATAGTACCCTTTGTTTTGTTAATTGTTATTGCATTGTGAGTTAAAGAAAAATTATAAATATATTTTTCCAAAAGAGAAGAGTCACTTTCGTCTGAAATATTGTAATCAGCAGAATTTGGTTCGTTACAAATTAAATATTTATAGCTGGCCGCTTTGTATAAAATCATATCATGAAGCTTAAAAGATAAGAATATTAAAGATACCATAGTCAAAAGCGTAAAAGGAAATATGATAGCAGCTTCAATTGTTTTCAAATATAATCACACCTTTCTAAAGAAAAAGTAATAATGTACATGATAAAAATATAAAGGGTACAAAAGGTAGACTTTGTTTTTTATCACGTCTTATTAAAAATATAAAAATACCTATTAGTGATACAAAAAATAAGGCAAATAATAGTATTAATAATATCTCGTAAAGTGATAAAAGTAATCCCAAGGAAAAAAATATTAAGCAATCACCAAGGCCTAGGGAATGTTCCGATATTAAACTTATTATCAGCATTATGGCACCGGGAATAAATGAAAATAAGCTGATAATGTTATGGTTATATATATCAAAAGTAATTGAGCAAATGCAAAAAAGAAAAATTATAAAGGGAGGAATTTTTTTAAATCTTATATCAAATATGGATGATAAAAATAAGTAAGTTAGTAAAATAATTATTTTCATAATAATCCTTTCGTTAATAAGAATATACAACACAACGATTACAAGGTTTATAAGTATCTTTTGCATCTTCATAATTTAGTCTTATCAGATATCGTTGTAATGCAGGGCAAATCTCTAAATAATGATACACATCATATTCTGTAGTTACATATACATACGAGTTTCCTTGATATTTAGGTCGACTTATAAGATTATCGCTTTTGCTACAGAAAGAGCAGGGTGTTATTAAAGGATATTCTTTAACAAGCTCAGAGAGATTTTTAAGTGCTGTAAATACAGATAGATGAGAACAGTTTTTATTAGCATGAAATACATCACCATTCTTTGTAACATATACAAAAAAATCAGAGAGCTTAATATTGCTTATTAATTTCTTTCCACTAAAAGGCTTTATGTAACATTTATTCATAAGTTTAAATGTAAATAAATCTTTTGAAATAAAGGGCATACGTACTTTGTAGGTTAAAACAATGTCAATAGGTTTGTTAATATCTGTTATTGAAGAACCAACAAAAGATAATCCTTCATAACCTCCAACTATAAGTGTAGAATTACAAAAGTTAATTAATTCATCAGTTGAAAAAAGAGAATTTAAAGCAATATTTCCGGCGGCATCCATAATTATTGTTTCAGCAAGAGAGCTCTCTTCATCTGTAAAATTAATATTTGCTTCTGTAGTTATACAGGTAGAAGCATTTATTAATTTTGCTGTATTTTCCAAATGAATCTGCAGAGTTAATTGAATATATAATATATTAAAAAAATAAATAATTGATATTATGGCAAAAACAAAAATCGGTAGTACAATAGAGGCCTCAACAGTTATACTTCCATTAAGGTGGGAAGATAAAAATGTCCTTTTTGCTTTGCGGGGTAATACAACAAGCTTTTCATATTTTTTAGGGGATATATTATATGAAAGGATTGATGAATCCCTTGAAGTATACGAAATCGCAGCTTTATTTAATTGGAGAGACAAAATATTAGATTTCGAACGACCTAATAATATTTTTTTGATTTTATTTTTTGATTTTTTTGCAAAGAAAAAGGACATGTTTATCTTCCCTCCTTAATGATAATAATAGTTGTGTGTTATAGCAAAATCAGGTGTAATAAGTGTATTATGATAAAAGTTAACAGAAGAAAAAATATCTGATGAAAAATACTCAAATGTACATGAAGCTCCAACAATACAATTTATTATTGAAAAAGAATCATTTATAGTTGTACTAAAATCTAATTGAATAAGATCTAAAGCTCTTGCTGCAAGTATATGAATATTAGTATTCATAAGTAGAATTTCCAGATAATTATTGTAATTTAAACCACTGCTTTCTCGTTGGCAAGATTCCGTATCATAAGAAAAAGTAAGCATATTATCAAATGATAATGTCCAATCCTCAGTGGTTTTAAAAAGAGGAATTGACTCACCGGCTAAAAGATCTCTTACATCAATCACAGATTCGGCAAGGGTCCACAAACAAATAAGCAATACTTCAATAATTATAGGAAGAGCAGGAATAACGGATGTTACATTTGCTACAGATGAGACGGTTTTAATCTTTGCGCTGTCAGATAAAATATGTATTACATTAAAACCAAAACGCATCAGAACCAGTTTTTTTGCCGTGTCTAATAAGTTTTCTTTATCATTGTCATGACCGCACAATAAATATTCAAGCTGATACTTGGGAGAAAAATCTTTAACTTCTGTTGTATAAGAAGAAAAATGATTAATCAAATACTCACAAAAAATGAATTTGTCCAAAGTACTGTAATTAAGCTTACCTAATTCATTGCTTGTTGATAAATATTGTGAGGGTAGCCCTATTGTAGAAATTTCATCAGGTGATATATCAGATGGAGATTCTACCACATAATATATCAATGTTTCATCTAGTATGTGAGCAATGGATTTTAATGAATCTATACTGAAAGAATCAGGTAATGAAATATCTGTAGGCAAATCACCGGTTATAAAATTATTATTTGCGGTGGTAGCCATTTCAACTAAAGCTCCAAAATCCAATGCTTCAAAGGCATCTGCGGATAAGTCACCAGATGCAAGTTTGCAGAGCTCTGATGGGTCATAGTCTATATCAGAAGAGGCAAGCAGATAATCTGCTATATAAGTTATTTCTTTATATTGCATATAGTATAGAACCTGGTTTATAAAACATTCACCATAATTATCAGTTAGATTGGAAAGCTCTTCTATGGAAATGTCCTTCAACTGACCACTTAAAAAAGTTCCGTAATCTGGAAAAATCAATGAATCGTTTTCCAAATTTTTTGAAATATAATTAGATAAATTGGTTTTAAAATCAGAGTTACTTGTGATAGTGGCAAATACATTATAGTCCTCCCAAAGTTGGGTGCAATATGAAGAAAAAACTGAATCCATACCGATTTGTGTTACACCTTCTAAATATGAAGAAATGGCAATTCTTCGAGAAAATTCTGCAGTTGACATAATAACACTAATTATTAAGGTTAGGCTTAATGCAAGGAAAATGGTAATACTTCCATTATTGAGTTTGAATGAGAACTTATTCATTTCTTAAAAACTATTTATCTGAGTTGTAATTTTATCAAATACAGCATCAATAATGGACATAATATTTTCTCTAAATACAACGATTAAACCAACCAATACCAGAAGTATGAGAACCATTTCTATGGAGCCGATTCCATCCTGATTATCCTTGAATTTTTTAATATTTATTTTTAGTTTCTTAAATAATGTTGTTGATATTTTTTTCATAATAACCTCCTAATAAAATGTATTTTAATTTAATGTTACAGAGTTGAGAGCAGGAATCATAATTAAAATGAGAATGACTACAAAAATCATCATCATAGGCAAAAGTAATTTCGTACCTGCTTCTCCACTCTTTTTTAAAACATATTGTTTCTCTGCATCGTAAGCTTTGGCTACTTCTTCTTTTAAAATTGATTGCAAATCAGCAGAGCCTTTCAAAAGATTTCTTTGTAGAAGATTGCCAAAACGTAGAAAGCAGGGAGCTTTGCAACGAACTCCAAAAAGCTTGTATTCATCAGCTTCGCTACAACCCTGATTAATCCGATTTAAAGTGTAGCGAAGATTTGAATATAAAAGGTTATGCCTTGAAGAATTTGCTTTCTCATAATCATTACAGATTTTATCTAAAGCGCTGTAGATTGTCATACCGGCACTATAAAGTAAAGTTAGTTTAGAAACCAGTTGAGGGTATTCTAAAGTTAATTCATGTACATATGTAAGTTCATCATGTCTTTGGTCACGAACATAAGCCAATATAAAAAATGGTATCACCAATATGGATAAAAGGAGAAAAAGTCCATCTGATGACATACTGCTAGGGAGGGCTTATACAAATTGGAATAGTAAGAGTTGCAGATGTATCGTTTAAAGTAAGAGTAGCATATGCAAGAGTAGAACATCCTTCCTCACCAATATTGTCATATATGATATTGCCTTCAGAATCTATTACATTTTCTGTTTCAAAGGACCATGAAATGAGAATACCTTCTTCACCATACTCAGATATAAGATTTAGAGGATGGGTAATAGAAAGATAACTTTCATTTTCGCCTAAAAAAGCTTTTTCTATATCTTCTCTATATTTTTCAAAAATAGCAATGCTTTCTTTGATTTGATTATATTCCTCATTTTCCATTGAAAATTCAGATGTCTCAGAATTGACAATTGAATTGGAACTATCAGTATCAGCCTCGTTTAAAAAAGTTGTTGATAGTTGGCTTTGGTTAGAAGAACTCTTGGCAGCAGGAACCGAAGTAGAAAAAGAATACATTAAACCCAAAAATATAAGTATGGAAAATGCACTAATGCCTACAGAGATGGCTTTTAGTTTTTTACTTAGGTTTTCTGTTGAAGAATACTCTTTGTTTACCAATGTTGATAAAGATATAAGCAACATGGAGAAACCATATAATATTTTTAAAGGAGCTTCTTTTTTTGATAGAGAAGCATAGGAGTCCTTTTTATAATTTCTGAAAGAAAATATAAGTGTAATTAGTGTGCAAAATATAAGTAAATATACATATTTCAATTTAAAACCTCCTGGTAAAATTAAGTATTTTGTTGGCAAGCATAAGACTTGAAAAATATATAGCAAGACATATGCTCATGATTATAATTCCTGATAAATTATGGTAAAGTGGCATAAAGAATCCCGGCTGTGTTAAATCAATATACTTGATTATTATTAATGGAAAAACAGCCATAATATACAATTCATAACGGGATGAAGAAACGGAAGTATTAATCTGGTTTTTTAAATTTATTTCTTCACCAATGGATTCGGATGCATTTTTTATAACACCTATCATATTGCCGCCGTTCTTTTTTACCAAAGTGATGATTTGAGAAAAGGTCTTAACCTCATTAAGATTGCTTCTTAATGCAAAGTTTTCAAAAATATCTTCTAAAGGAATATTAAGTTGTAATTTACGAATCATTAAAAAAACTTCCTGATAAATGAAACAGTTACAACTAAAGATAGTTTCGATTTCTGTAAGGCTTTCCTTTATGGCATTTTCTAAGGCATATCCTGATGTTAAAGAGCTGTTTAAAGAAAAGAGCCATTCTTTAAATTCCAGTAACAGCTTTTCTTTTTGCCGGTTTATTAAATATTCTTTGAGATATTTGTAATAAATTTTTAGAAAAGCTAAAGATATTACAACAGGTATCAATGAATAATAAAACAGGTAGGAATAAACAGATGAAATACCAATATAAATGCAAGTAAAAAATACTTTTTGACTTAAAGATAATGTATAAGTCTTATAATCTTTTTCAACCATAGTACCCCCTTATTTTAAGTGTAATTTTATTCCGGAAAAATCAGCTTTTCTAGTGTTGATTAATTGATTATTAGTTCTTGTTAAAGAAATGTTTTGCTCTCTTATGAATAATGGATTAAGTGCAATGTTTTCTCCGTCAAAACCTACTATTTCACTGATTTCAAGAACACGTCTGCTCTTGTCTGAAAGTCTGCCCAGATGAATAATAATATCTATGGCAGAAGCTATTTGGCTTCGAATGGCGGGAATA
Organism: uncultured Roseburia sp.; assembly: GCA_964515325.1. GTDB lineage: Bacteria > Bacillota > Clostridia > Lachnospirales > Lachnospiraceae > SVEL01. The sequence continues at coordinate 14,823 of CAZESO010000009.1, forward strand.
GGCATGGATGAACCCATTAAAACCATGGTTTCAAGTCTGGTTAGCATATCTTTGGCACTATTTGCATGTCCTGTTGAAAGGCTGCCGTCATGACCGGAATTCATGGCTTGGAGCATTGAGAGAGCCTCAAAACCTCTGACTTCGCCTACAACAATTCTGTCAGGACGCATACGAAGAGCAGATTTAATTAAATTCTCTATGGAAATTTCATTATTTCCTTCTGTATTGGAATTTCTGGTTTCTAATCGTATGAGATTGTCTATTCCTTTTATTTGTAGTTCAGCGGAGTCTTCAATAGTTATAATTCTCTCATCCGGCGGAATATAGTTGGAAAGCACATTGAGAAATGTTGTTTTTCCTGAACCTGTTCCGCCACTGATAAAGATGTTGTAGCCTGCCACTACTAAATCTTTTAGAAATTCTGCGGCTTCAGCTGTGATAGAGCCTATAGAAATAAGCTTATCCATAGTATAAGCAAATTTAGGAAATTTTCTAATGGTTATTGCCGGACCATCAATAGAAATAGGGCTTAATACTATATTGACTCTGGAGCCATCAGGTAAGCGGGAATCAGTGATTGGCGAAGCTTCATTAACTCTTCTGTTGGCCAGTGCAACAATATGTTGAATAGTGTCAATTAGCTTTTCCTGACTATCAAAACAACGATTGGATTTTTCGATGCGACCATTACGTTCGATGAAAATATTATCATAGCCATTTACCATTATTTCAGAAATGCTGTCGTCGTCAACGAATTCCTGTAAAACATCCAAACCATGGATGGAGTTATATACCTGATATCGTAATTCATTTATAGTTTCTGAGGGAAGATATTTTATATATTCATGTTGATAAATTGCATCGTCAATCAGGGTATATAGTTCTGATTTGCTTGGATTTTCGTGAAGGTTAATTCTATCTAAAACAGAATCACGAATGTCTTTAATTGAAGGCAGATTCATTAATTACCTCCTGTTTTCTATGAAGAAATTCTTCTATCAAATTCTTGGAAAAGTATGCAAAATCGCTTTGAGATACAGTGTTTAAATACATACTTTGTGAAGAAATATCAGGAAAACAAGGTAATAAAATTTTTTTGAACATCCCTTGATTTACATTGGTTGTGTGGGATAGGTATTCAAAAAAAGAGTTGATTTTTTCAGAGGAAATAATGTTGTTAAGCTGTGGCATATAAACAATATCACAAAGCTCAAAGAAGTTTTCTAAAGAGAAAAATCCATCTGAAATATCTAAAATTATATTACGATATAATCCTGTTCGTACAATTTCTCTAATAAGCTGACACCATGAAATACAGCTGTTTGAATTAAGCCGGTTAGGAGTCGTAGGGGGACAGATAAAATTCAGTTCCAAAATCTTATGTGTCATAGACAATAATTTGTTTTGAAAATTGTCGGAATCTTCTTTTAAGTAAAATAGTAAATCAGAAATATCTCGAAAACAATTATCCGCCATAAAACATTTAAGTATGGAAAATGTATCAAAGCTTATGAGTAGAGAGGAGCCATATTCTGATAAGTTTAATCCTAGACTTATTGATAAACTGGTCTTTCCACATCTGTTTATGGGGGAGTACACTCCGATGACGGAGCAGTCATTGTTAGGAAAAACACAACTATTATTTAATGAAAATTTGCAGTTTTCCATGATTTTTCTAAGAAGAACATCTGCAGGCTGATATTTAAAGAGACAAACATAATTATCATATGTAGTGTCAGAATCACAGCTGAGATAAAAAACATCACCAATATCTTTTTCCATTATAAATTCAGGAATAATGGAAGTTACAAGAATATCAATAGGTTGTAGAGAGTATTTATTTAATGAATCTAAATCACTAAAAACTATAATATCATAGGGGAAATCTTCTCTGGATCTAAGATACTCAGATAAATGGTGAAGGTAGTTGACATCAGAATCGTAAATGGCAACAATGCCATTGGTCATAATCACACCTCCAAACAAGTAACTATAATCGATTGCTTCTAGAAGTAAGGCAATTATAATTCCAAGATGAAAATTTGTCTAGTACCCAAAATTCAATTCTACTTTTCGCACAATGGAAGCTTGAATATTTTGTAAAATACCCATAAAAAATTGGGCGAAATTGAATAAAAAGACAACTTCTTGTAATAATGTTAATAAAAGACAAAATGGAGAGATATTATGAAAAAGAAAAAAAATGAAGAAAAAATAGAAGAATTAAAGAGAGCGGAATTGATGGAAGAGATTAATTCCATAAGACAAAGAATCGACCTTCTGTATCAAAACCTTTCATATATTGTGGAACCGGAACTTATAGACAGCTGTATTTATGAATTAAATGCATTTCAGTGCAGATATACATTTTTATTAAAACTTGTGAAAGAAGAAGAAAAGGTTAAGATTTCTTAAAATATCGCCGAAATAAATTATGTCATTGAAAGGATTCGTGTATTTGACAGAATTTATTTAACGGAGATAAGGTGTATGAAGATAAATAATGAATATGTAAATACTAATAATTATGTGGACAATTTTTTTACAGAGGATATTAATAATCAGGTTAATGGTGGTAGTATATTTTCAAATCATGTTGAAGGTGTAACTGTATCTAAGACAGAAAATTATGAGAATACAGAAAAGTATAATAAGCATGGTGAACATAGTGATAATGAAGAAAACGTTGCTAAAGAGAGTGCGAAAACATTTGATATATCAGCATTAAAAGAGAGCTTAAAAAATGTTATAGGTGAAATGGATGGTAGTGATTACAAGCGTTTGCAGCAGTGGGGAATGGCACCTGATGATGATACAGAAGCAATTGTTACTGTTTATGAAAGAATTCAAATTCAGCTTATGACATATTGTGAAGATTATAATGCAACAGGATTAAGTATAGATAAAGCTAAGATGGCAAAGGTACTTGGCTCAACAGCAATGGCTGAAGCGGTTTCAAAGACCAGTGATCTTGAAAAATTTACTGATGATACTAAGGAATATATGTTAAAGAATAATCTTGAGCCTACTGTGGACAATGTGTATATGGCGATGCACAGTGCCGGCAAAAAGGAAGTATCAGCTGTTGCAGATGAATCAGTAAAGGCAGCAGTTTGTGACAAGCTTTCGAAAGAAGGATTTGAGCTTAATGAAACAAATGTTGAAAATGCATTGTGGCTTGTATCAAGAAATATAGAAGTTACCTCAAAGAATATGGTAAAGCTTTCTGAGCTTAATCAGATAGATGAGTTAAAATCAAAGGATGCACATGCACTTGAAACATTATCAAAGAATATTTCATATTCATTATATGCAGGTCAGTCAAGTGGAAATGCTTATATTACAGACAGATATTCAGATGCTTCAGATGTTGATGAGGTTATTGAAACGGTAAATAATGCAACAGATGAAGAGCTTGCATATATAGCAGGTAATAATCTTCCATTAAATGTGGCTAATTTAAAGAATGCCAAATTTGCAGATAAGTCATTAATTTCAGAAGGTCATATTACAAATATTGTAACAGTAGAATACAGACAGGTGATATTGGAAGCAAGACTTGTTATGACGCAAGCTTCATTATTTAATTTAAAGAGACTTGGTGTGGATATTAACTATACTGAAATTTCACAGATGACTGATAATATCAATGAAGAAAGAGATAATCTTTTTGACTTGCTTTTCAGCAATGCAGAATATGATGCCACAATAGAAGAAAAAGGAATGTTATCCGCTACATATAATATGATGACTTCATTTGCCTCACTGCCAAATGCAGTTATAGGCAAGGTATATAGCCAGGAAATCACATTTTCCATGACACAGGTATATACCAGTGGAACGACTCTTAAGAATCAATATGAAGCAGCTATGATTTCTTATGAAACTCTTGGTACAGAGGTAAGAAGAGATTTAGGTGATTCATATACAAAGGCATTTAATAATGTGGACAACTTATTAGAAGAGATAGGAATGGAAGTTAATGCTGCAAATGAGAGAGCTGTAAGAATATTAGGTTACAATTCAATGGAAATTACAATGGAAAATGTAACAGGTGTCAGAGAGATTGCGGCGGAGCTGGATTATTTGATTAATAATCTTACACCAAAAACAGCATTACATCTTATTAGAAATGGGATAAATCCTTTGGAAGATAATATTAAGGATGTTAATGAAAATCTTGAAGTTATTAACGAAGAGATAGGAAAAGAAGAAGAAAATATGGGCAAATTCTTGTGGAATCTTGAGAAGAAGGGTGAGGTTACACAGGAGGAAAAGGACAATTACATTGAGCTTTACAGAATAATAAATATGATAAGTAAAAATGATGGCAATGTCATTGGACGAGTTATAAGCGAAGGTAAAGAATGTACATTAAAGAATCTTTATTCTGCTTACAAGTCTAAGAAGGCAGGTAATTTTGATTACTCACTTTCGGATGAATATTCAGTAAGTTATGTAAAGAAAAGTCTCACAACATTTATGGAAAATCCAGGTGCAATTACAGAGCTTATGGAAGATGGCGCTCCAAAGGATTTTACACTTGAGAAAATGCTTGATATAGCAGATGAATACGCAGCAGAGGAAGATGATTCCTACTACGAAAATGAGTTTAAAAAGTATGAGGATGTGATGAGGTTATCTAAGGCTGAGTTAGAAGGAATAGTGAAGCATTTAGATAATCAGTCCATTTCAAATATTGCAGCATATATGGAATTGAGTAATGCAAAGGAATTCCAAAAGAAGATAAAGCAATATAACGAAATTACAAATATTGTAGAAGAAATTGAAAGTCAGGTAGAAGGTGAAGGAGATATTTCTTCTTTGGATGAGAAGTATGAACAGTTGGAAGAAGTGAGTAAGGAATTAGTTGAAGAAGTAAAAGGGCAGTCTGATTTGTCTTACGAAAAGCTTCAAGGTGCGCTTCTTATGACCAGAACTTTGAACTTGATGAGTGCAAATGCAAAAAAGAATTCATATTTTGTGCCAATGGATATTGCAGGTGAAGTGACGAATGTTCATCTTACAATTAATCATAGTGATGAAAGTGTTAATAATGTAACAATTTCCATGGAAAATCAAGTATTGGGAAGCGTTACAAGTGTATTTACCATAAAGCAGTGGGCTGTAACCGGACGGGTAGTATCAAATAAAGAAGAAACAGTTAATATGATTAATGAAAATTTAGGTATATTTACAGCAACAATAGAAAATGCCTCACTTAAAGCAGGTGAAATTCTATGTTATAAGAGTTCTAATGAAGCTTTGTATAAATATGAAGGCAGAAGTGATGAAAATGTTGGTACAAATACTTATTATTCAGTAGCAAAGGCATTTATCGGAATGATAAAATTTTCTTTAGAGGTTAAATAAACTCAGGTAAATGTCGATAAGTAATACAAGTGATTAAAGTAAATTTAAGGAAAGAGATGGTTTTGATATGAAGATTAATACAAATATGTCAGCGCTCATAGCATGTAATCAGCTTAGAAAAAGTGACAACAAAGTAGCAGCATCTTTGGAACGTTTATCATCAGGATATAAGATTAATAGTGCGGAAGATAATCCTGTTGGTTCAGCGATTTCACAGAAAATGAAGACACAGCTCAAAGGTCTTGACAGAGCTATTCAGAACTCAGCTGATGGTATTTCAGTAGTAGACACAGCTGATGGTGCATTGCAGGAAGTTGCAGATATTTTACAAAGAATGAGAGAGCTTGCAGTACAGGGTGCAAGTGATACATACAGACCGGAAGACAGAGTTAGTATCAACAATGAAATTGAAGCTTTAAAAGAAGAAATTAACAGAATTTCAAAGGATACAGAATTTAATACAAAAGGTCTTATTAATGGTGAATGTGCTAAGAAGACATTTTCTAACTGTGTTGGTATGGACATTTCGTATACATCGGATACAGTACCGGCAGGACAGTATGTTCTTTATGTTACAGAAGGAACAAAGTCAAGATATTCTACAAATGGTGCGCCGGCACAAGCCAGCGTAAGCGGAAGCATTAGTATTAATGGTGAAATTATGAGTATTAAAGAAGGTCAGAGTATTGAATCTATTTATGATGAAATTAAGGAAGTTGCGACTAGAACTCAGGTTTCATTTGAATTAAATAATAAGAATGATCCAACAGCAGGTTTTACATTAGTAAGTAATCATGCAGGAACAGAATTTCCAATAGAAATTACAGGTGATGATGAAATAATGGCTGACTTGGGACTTTCACTTGCATCCTATGTACCGGGGAAAGATGCTGATATTGATTTTTGTAATGCTTATGCAGGTGGTTCAGGATTCTCAACAAGTGCAAGTATTTCAACAAATGGAAATGTTGCAACAATTAAGGCAAGTAATAATTTTGAAATGAAGATTAGAATTAAAGAAGGTGCAGTTGCAATGGCGCTTGCCGGAACAACACAAACTGTCGCAATTGGTACATTTACGGTTCTTGAAACAGGAACTATGACAGTACAGGTTGGTGCTAATGAAGATCAGGAACTTGATATTGAGATACCAGAGGTTTCAACAGAAGCTATGGATATAGAATATTTAAATATGTTATCGCAGAAGGGTTGTGAACAGGCTATCAGTAAATTGGATGATGCCATTACATACCTTTCTAAGGTAAGAGCTAAGCTGGGTGCATACCAGAATAGAATGGATCATGCAGTAAAGAGTCTTGGTATTTCAGAAGAAAATATGACAGCTGCTATGGCTAGAATCACAGATGTGGATATGGCTGAAGAAATGACAGCATATACATCTCAGAATGTTATAAATCAGGCAGCGATTTCCATGTTATCACAGGCTAATCAGGGACCTGAGAAAGTATTGCAGTTACTTAGCAATATGTAACCGAATGGAGGCTGGTTATGACAGATGGAGAAATCAAGGAATTTAGTTTAAGAATATCTCAAAGTAATAGAACGGAAATAGTTGTTATAAGTTATGAGATAATATTAAACTATATTGAATCAGCTAAAAAGTGTTACAAAGAAGGTAAGCTTGATGATGTGGTTAAGAACCTCAAAAAAGCAAAACAATTTGTAAATGATTTATCTTCAAATTTAGATTTTAAGTATGGTATTTCAGGTGAACTTATGAGCCTGTATCGATTTACAAATACCACATTACTGAACAACATCATTAAGAGAAATGTGGATGGCCTTGAAATAGTAGAGAAAATCATGACAAAGCTTAGAGAAAGTTTTATTGAGGTTGCAAAGATTGATAACAGAGGAACTGCCATAAAGGGTGGAGGTCAGGTGTATGCAGGCCTCACATATGGTAATAATAGTAAGTTAAATGAGTGCGTTATGCCTTTGACAAAATAGGTGTTATAAGCTAAAATAGTATTAGATTTTCGGTGAAAAATTTAATACTATTTTTGCGTAGAAAGGCTCGCTTGAGATTAGGTAATATTATGGAAAATAAACACTTTATTACAGAAGCAGACAGATTTGTATTTGGTGAAGGTAATCACTATGAAATATATAATAAATTAGGGGCGCATCTTACAGAATTAAATGGGGTTAAGGGTGCTCATTTTGCAGTTTGGGCACCTAATGCTGTTGCGGTAAGTGTTGTAGGAGAGTTTAATGATTGGAGAGAAGACGCTTTTTATTTACAGCCATTAGGAACATCAGGTATATGGGAAGGATTTATTCCGGAGGTTAAGCAATGGGATATGTATAAATATGCCATTAGAACCCGAAATGGAAATGTGTTAATGAAGTCAGATCCTTATGCATTTCATTCGGAAATGAGACCGGGAAATGCTTCTAAGGTTGCGGATATAGATTCCTTTAAATGGAGTGATGACAAATGGTTGTCGCAAAAGGAAGAGGAAAATAGCATGGAGC
>CAZESO010000010.1:0-22232 GCA_964515325.1 uncultured Roseburia sp.
GGTAGTAGCGTTGGCAAATCTTGGAAGTACACTTCAAAATACATTTGCGGCAGGAAACAGAGTTCTTGATATTTTAGAGGAAACTCCTGCAGTAGAGGAGATAAGCGGACAGAAAGAAATTACATTTGAAGGCATAGAGGCTTCTAATGTTACATTTGCATATAAGGATGAAGTGATACTTGATGATGTAAGCGTAGATATAAAGAAAGGTTCGATTGTTGGTATCATTGGAAAAAGTGGCAGTGGTAAATCAACCCTTTTGAAATTGTTTATGCGCTTCTGGAATGTAAGTAAGGGCAAGGTGAAGATTTCAGGAACAGACATTGAAAACATAAACACAAGCAACCTTAGAGATATGGAAAGCTTTATGACTCAGGAAACACATTTGTTCCACGATAGTATCAGCAATAATATTCGAATTGCAAAGCTTGATGCTACAGAGGAAGAGATTATTTCTGCTTGTAAAAAAGCTTCATTACATGATTTTATTATGAGTTTGCCTCAAGGTTATGATACACCGGTTGGAGAACTTGGAGATACGCTTTCTGGTGGTGAGAGGCAAAGAATTGGTCTTGCCAGAGCATTTCTACATGATGCACCTTGTATGATGCTGGATGAACCTACAAGTAATCTGGACAGCTTAAATGAAGCAGTTATACTTAAGTCTTTAAAAGAGGAAAGTAAGGATAAGACAGTTGTGCTTGTATCACACAGACAATCTACAATGCGAATAGCAGATGAGATTTACTCTGTTGAAAGCTTATCTAAGACAGGGAGAGTGAGCTGATGGGAAAGAATGTACAGAGCAAGCGCGAAAAAGAAAAAAGAACAGTTGGGCTTATGATTTCAATATATTGTAAGAAGAAACATGGAACTAAGAATGAATTATGTGATGAATGCAGGGAATTAAATGAGTATGCAAGTCTTAGAAGTGATAAATGTCCATTTATGGAGACTAAGACTTTTTGCTCTAATTGTAAGGTGCATTGCTACAAACCGGAGATGAGAGAAAAAATTCGAGCTGTTATGAGATTTTCAGGACCAAGGATGATATTTCATCATCCTATAATGGCTATAAGTCATGTGATTGCAACAAAAAAAGAGAAAAAGAAATTGGAGAAAGAAAATGAATATTAAAAAGATAGTATATATAGTTGTGGGCTGTATCGGTGTAGGACTTGGTGCCATAGGAGCGGTGGTTCCCATGCTTCCGGCGTTTCCGTTTTTGATGCTTGCAGCATTCTGTTTTGGCAGAAGCTCAGAAAGATTGAATAATTGGTTTATAAACACAAAGCTTTATAAGAATAATCTTGAAAGTTATGTGCAGGGACGGGGTATGACATGGAAAACCAAGATAAGAATTATGATAACGGTAACACTTCTTATGAGTATTGGTTTTACAATGATGGCATTAAAGAGCGTTAAGGTGGGTTGTATAGTGCTGTTATGTGTATGGGTATTCCATATTCTTTATTTTATATTTGGTGTGAAAACATTGAAAACAGAGTAATATCAGAAACTATCCTGTTTAAATAGTTGAAACTATTTGTGTAATGCGTTATAATACCCAAATAAAGCAGAACATGGGAGAGTAATTATAATGTTAAACAAAATTAATTCATTAATTGATAATATAGAAAAAATTATTGTCGGTAAAAGAGAAAGTATTGAACTTGTTGTTGCTGCTATGCTTGCCGGTGGACATGTGCTCATAGAAGATGTACCCGGTGTAGGTAAGACACAGCTTGTTGCAGCACTTGCCAGTTCATGTAAGGGTGAGTTTGGAAGATTACAGATGACACCTGATATTATGCCAACAGATATTACAGGTTTTTCAATGATAAATTCAGTTACAAGAGAAACTGAGTTTAAGAAAGGTGCAACCTTCTGCAATTTCTTATTGGCAGATGAAATCAACCGTTCATCGCCAAAGTCTCAATCAGCACTTTTGGAAGTAATGGAAGAGAGACAGGTGAGTATTGACGGCAATACATATGAGTTACCAAAGCCATTTATGGTATTAGCCACACAGAATCCTATTGAGACATTTGGTACTTATCATTTGCCTGAAGCTCAAATGGATAGATTTATTATAAAGTTAAGTATTGGATATCCAAGTAGAAAGGATGAACTTGACATACTTATGAGAAATGAGCAGAGTGTATCACCGAAACAGCTGTCTCAGGTGATAACATGTGAAGAAATAGTAGAAGTTTCAGATAAAATTAATGATATTCATTGCTCTAATGCTATTAGAGAATATATTATCAGTATTGTTGAAAGTACAAGAAAAGCTGATTTTATTAAACTTGGAGTTAGTCCGAGAGGAAGTATAGCCATGTATAGAATGGCAAAAGCTTATGCCTTCATCAAAGGAAGAGATTATGTAATTCCTGATGATATTAAGGTGTTAGCACCATATGTGTTTGCACATAGAATAATGCTTACTCCTAAAGGTAAATCCGTGGTGGAAAGCAACGAGGATGCAATTATAAAATTACTTAAAACAATAGCAGTTCCGGTTGAATAAAGTAGGGAGTAGTGTGAAAAATAATGTCGATACGATTATTTTTCACACGGCTATTTGTGCCGAAGCGTCACAAATGAGCCCTGATGCGACACCAGAAATCGCATTGCGACTTTCTGGTGCGCGATTCCTACGCAACGCTTCGGAATGGAGAGTAGTATGAAGAAGAAATTATCTGTAATAAAGGGCGTAATCAGTTACATATTAGCACTGATGCTGGCCATTATTTTTGCATTATATATAAGTGCAAATGTTGGCTGGTTTATATTAATTGCATTAATACTGGCATTGGGATTGTCAGTATTTTTTGCGTGTTTATCAAGGAAAATGATAACGGTACAATTTGATAATCAATTTAGTAAGGATTCAGAAGTAAAGTTATTAGCCAAAGGCGAATGGTATGAAATAAATGTTATTGTTAAAAATAAATCTATATTTCCAACAACTCCCATAGGGCTGGAAGTGTTAAATGGAGAAGGAATAAAGAGTGATGACAAAAATATAATTGTATCTGTTATGCCGCTTTCACAAACCGAAGTGAAAATAAGATATAAGGCAAGTATTTGCGGACCTGCGCGAATCGGAATTAATAAAGTAAAAGTAACAGACTATTTAGGAATATTATCGTTAGAGCTAAAGAATATATATTATGAAGAATTACAGTCTAAAGTTGCAGTAATACCGGATATTGGAGATGTTTCCGTGAAGGATGACAGAATTATCAAAGTTATGCAGATATCAATGCATGCTGATGATAGTGAAGATACTGTTGAAGCAACGATAAATACTTTTGGAGGTTTTCCGGGATATGACAGTAGAGAATATGTTCCGGGTGATCCTATAAAGAGAATCAATTGGAAACAATCTGCAAAAAGAGACAAACTGTTGGTGCGACTTGATGATGAAATAGCCTCCCAATCGGTGAGTATTGTTCTTGACAGTGTATATAAAAAATCGTGCGTAAATCCAAGTGTGATGAGCGGTTTAAGTCAATACAAATATTGTCTTGAAGAAGATATAATTCCTAAAATAGCAGAAGAGGCAATAGAAAATGTTCTTGGAATAGCAAAAATTTTGATATTAAGCAATTATAAGGTGGATATTTTTGTTGCTGAAAAGGGAAAATATAAGAAATACTCAGTTGAAACTGAAAAGGATATTGAGTCTGTAAGAGTGGAGCTGGCTCATTATACATATTCTGAAAATGAGAATATATCAAGATTTCCTGATTTAAATGATTTGAGTAGTAATGGTGCTTGTGTATATTCAACTCCAAATGATTATAATGATGCATATATGGTAATTGAAGAGTCTGCTGATATGGCAAATACCTCAATTTTTTCTGTTATTGAGGAGGCGAAGAATAACGGTTCAAAGGACGATTCAATGTATTTTGCCAATGAGCAGAAGAATAAAAAGAGTAGTGGTGTAATTGAAAAGGTAAAATCAACAATTGCATCTATGACAGTACCTGTTGCCTTGTCATTTGTACTTAGTATAACTATTTTTTCTGCATTTAGAGTGTCAGCATTATCGTGGTGGACGTTGTTACAGCTTGTAGTATGTATCATGGCATATTTTTTATGCAGATTCACAGAAAAACACAAATTATTAGGAAAGCTTGTTATGGTTGTGGTAATAACTCTTTTGCTTTCCAAGTATCTTAATATAGTGTTTTCAGATGGAAAAGGAATGGAATACATTCGATGGTTTACGACAGGTGGAGATTATACTGAAAATACAACAGAGTATTTGTTGAGTCTTGTAATGGTATTTACAATGTTTTTTTCGCTGGTTATATATTTTTATTTAAATATTTATTATAGAACATCAGCACTATTGTTTGTAAGCCTTATACCATGTGCAGTTTATGCTAAAATTGCCAGAGAAATAGATATTAAATATGTAATGATTGTGGTTATGTTGAATATGGCAGCATTCCTTATTAATAATAGAAGAAACAAAGATAAGGGAAAAAGAATTGTAGCGTATAAAACAGGACTGGTATCGGTTGTGTTTTATGGAATTTTGTTTGTGCTATTGGCAGTAGCAATTCCAAGAAGTCAGGAAACTAAATATTACTACATATTTGAAGAAATGTTTTTAGGTGGGAACACATCGACCGGTTTACCTGATGAATTTCAAGAATTAAGTGAATACTCAGGAAATGCAGATGGTTTTAACCAGTTGAATAATAGAAAATTGTACACCATATCAGGAACAAATATGGGAGAACCTTTATATTTAAAACGACAGGTGTTTGACTATTATGACTATAAAAAGAACAGATGGTACGGTGAAGCTGATTTTTCAAAGGCACGATTGGAATATGAAGGTGATTCCTATGACTTAAGTACTGAGAGACTTGTGGAAGCAATGTTGCTTATGGAGGAAAGAAGTCCTGGATTTTTAGAACGATATGGTATGGAAGGTGTTTATACATATGAATCAGAGGTGAGGTTAAAAAGAATAACTATTAAAGCCCATAATTTCTCAACAAAGGCGTATGTTGTACCAACAAGATTAGTAAGAATTGAACTTCCGGAATATAGCTATGCATTATCATCCCAAGCAGGAACATTTGCGGTAAATGATGGTTATGTAGATGGGTTTATAGAATATAATGTTGAATTCTATGAGCAGTATAAGGATGTAAGTCAATGGATAGAGACAGGCGGGGCTAATCTGGATTTAGAAACAAGTTATACAATGCTTACAGAAATGCAAAAGGAATTAATGGATGCGGGCAGAGCTGATTTGGTAAATACAATATCTTATTATGTTAATGATATTGAATTAGTTCGAAAATATAGAGATGCTTGTGATAATTATAAATTAAGTAATAATGATGACATACCAAAAAGTGTAAAAGAACTGGCATTGGATGTAACAAAGGATTGCAAGTATGATTGGGAAAAGGCAGAAGCATTGGAGAGATATTTTGCAGAAGAAGGTTATGTGTATGATTTAAACTATGATGCAGAGGATGATAGTGTTGAATACTTTTTGTTTGAAAGCAAACGAGGAACCTGTTCAGATTTTGCATCTGCATATGTATTGATGGCAAGAGCAGCAGGTCTTACGGCAAGATATGTTGAAGGCTTTGTTGTTGAACAACAGATGGGGGATGACTATAAGTTGGAGAATATAGTCAGAACAAAATCAGCACATGCCTATCCGGAGGTATACATTCAAAATTTTGGATTTGTAGTATATGAGCCTACAGTATCTATAGTGGATAATAGTGAGCAGGTGACAGCTGCTAATGGAATAGTAGGTTATGCTGTGACTGTAGGCTACAGAGTTATGCTTGTATTTGCATTGGTATCAGTTGTTATTATTGGGATTTTGGTTGTGGTAAAGGTTCTTGCACCAATAGTTAACGAAAGAGCTTTCTTAAATAAAGTCAAGAAAACTGAAGAGAGAAAAGCGATAGCAATGATTTATAGAAGAATATTGAATAAATATACTCATAAAATCATAAAGGAGGCTGACAAAGACACACCAAAAGAATTTGCAATACGTTTTGAAAATGTGTTAGATTATGATATTAGTGAGCTTGCTGATATTGTAGAAAAAGCTGCTTACAAAGATGAAAAACTTAGTAAGCAGGAAAAAGAAAAAGCTTTGGAGATTTATAATAAAGTAAAACAGATTGTTAAAAAGAAGAAGTAGATTTATCAGGAGGTCAGTTTGTTGATTGTATAAATAATATAAAATCCAATAATAAATAATGGTATACAGATAATCCATTCTAAACCTGTTGGTCTTCCGGGAAAAGCTGTAGCCATTGAACCTAATACAAAACCAATAATAATCAGATAAGTAGGCTGTGGGTGTTCGCTCATAGCCTTTTCTAATATTCGTGTAATCATCAGTATACCAATTATAACTCCAAGAGCCATTGGAATAAGAAATAATAAATCCAGTGTACTGATGGCATTCATTGTCTTATCATATAGTCCCATTAACAGTAAGAGATATGAAACGCTTATTCCGGGTAGTACAAGTGCAATTGCAGCTATAAAGCCTGTTATTAGTAAAAAAACAGTATGTGAAAATCCGGAAATGTTTGATAATGTAAATAAATCTGTTGGAATTATACCAATTCCAAGAACTGTAAACAATCCAATTAAGACATAAATAGTCTGTTTGGTTGAAAAATTAATAACATTTGCTTCCTTATAAATCATAGGTAAACCGCCTGCAACTATGCCAAGTATAGCAAAAAGAACAGGTTTAGGATAAGCTTCGATTAAAGAAAGTAATGGTTTTGCAAATAATATCATACCGATACCTGCACCTAAAACAAAAAATAAAAGAAAAAGAATATTTTCTTTTTTGTTCTTATTGAAGGAACTTATACTTGATACAAGTCTGTTATATATTCCAAGAATCATTGCCATGGAACCGCCACTGACACCGGGAACCAGCATTGTTCCACCTATTATTAAACCTTTTATAGTTGTGATTAAATTACTGTTTTTAGTATTCATAGCATACTCCTTTGAATATTAGTTTATTCAGTGGGATAAAAAATATTCTGAAAAAAATGTGAAAAAAAACTTTAAAAAAAATAATAAGAGAGTTATAATAATAGAAGATTAAGTCGTGAGCCCTTATATAAGGGAGACAATTACATAGGAGGATACAGATATGAATAAAAAGACAAGTATCAGGACAGAAGTTATAGCTATGTTAATTACTATGGGTTTTGTAATGGTAATAATGCTTGTAATGAATGTGGTAGCATTAGATGTGGTAAAGGAACAGGAAAGTAGCATCGAAACGGTTATTGATGCCCATCATGAAGCTTTGGAAAAAGGTGATACGGCAGAACAGGAGAAGATAGATGAAGATTTGGAGAGTTTGTTTAGCAAAATTAGAACTAAGATAAATGGAACAATAGTTTTTGATTATATATTACTTGCACTTATGGTAATTATTCTGGCAGTTAATGTGTTAATTATTAATAAGTCCATAGTTAAGCCTGCTAGAGGTGCAAGTAAGCAATTAGTTGACATCACTTCCAAGATTGAAGCAAGTGAAGGTGATTTGACTGAAAGAATTAATATTAAGTCAAAAGATGAAATTGGCGAGTTGGCTAAAGGTATTAATATATTTATGGAACATCTCCAGATTCTTATGAAGAGAATAAAGGAAGAGTCTACAAAGCTTAATGAATCAGCAGAACAGATTATAGCAGAAGTTGCAGAATCTAATGAAAATGTTGGAAATACATCGGCAGCTATGGAACAGTTATCAGCAAGTATGCAGGAGGTTTCAGCTGCTCTTGATCAGATTGTTACAGGAAGTAATGCTGTATATGAAGATGTACAAAGAATGAGTCAGAAAGCCGATGATGGTGTTGGTATGGTTGATGAAATTCATGCCCGTGCTAACGAAATGTATAAGAGTACAGTGGAAGGTAAGAATGCAACTAATAATTTGGTAGAACAGATTAGAGAAATGGTAGACAATGCAGTTGTAGAAAGCAAGAATGTTTCAAAAATTAATGAACTTACAGGTGATATTCTTGATATCGCAAGCCAGACCAATCTTCTTGCACTTAACGCTTCCATAGAAGCAGCAAGAGCTGGTGAGGCTGGAAAGGGTTTTGCTGTAGTTGCAGATGAAATTAGATCATTAGCAGATAATAGTAGAGAGACAGCTAATAATATTCAGGCTATCAGTGAATTAGTTACTGATGCTGTTACAAAGCTTGCGAAGAGTGCAGACGATATGATGCAATTTATTGATAAGAAGGTTATCAAGGATTATGATGGTTTCGTAGAAATACTTGGCCAATATCAGAATGATGCCGACAGTATGAATGAAATTCTTGTTAATTTTGCAGAAAATGCCGCAAGCATGCAGGAAACAATGGAAATAATTAATAAAGGAATCAGCGAAATATCTATTACAGTTGAAGAAAGTTCAAAGGGCGTTTCAAATGTAGCAGAAAATGCAGTAAACTTAGTTGAAGCCATTTCTGCTATTAATGAAGAAGTAAAGGGTAATAAGGAAATATCAGAGAATCTAACTGCTGAAGTGAAAAGGTTTAAGAAATTATAAATAGTAATTAATAGAAATTTCATAAACAACCTTGTCAAAAAAATATTGACAAGGTTGTTTTTATGTTATATATTTTGATTGTCAAAATATTCGCAAGGCGAAATATTTGATGATGCAAAATATTGACACTAAGAAAGCGGAGGGACTATGGACGAGAAAGATGTTGTAAAACTTAATGAATTGTTAGTAAGTGTTTATGATGACATTGAAGTTATAGAAACTAAGTCGTTACAATCAGGTGCATTTAAAGATTTATCTATAACTGAAATACATACAATCGAAGCCATAGGTTTGACCGGAGAACGAAGTATGTCAGAAATAGCTGCTGAACTTGATATTACGACAGGGACTTTGACAACAGCTATTGACAAGCTTATTAAAAAGGATTATGTTGTAAGAAACAGAAGTGCAGTTGACAGAAGAATTGTTTACATTGCACTTACCAAGAAAGGTAAGCTGGCATATAGGATTCATGAGAGTTTCCATTATAAAATAGTAAGAAATGTTATGCTGGATTTAACTGATGAAGAGTGTCAGGCATTAATAAAAGGACTTAATAGTCTGAATAAGTATTTGAAAATTGTAAGCGCACAGATTGACGAAAAAGCTGGAGAAAAGAAATATGAATAAGGTATCTATATTAGGAGCAGGATGTTATGTTCCGGAAAGTATCGTAACTAACGACGATTTAAGTAAGATTGTGGACACAAGTGATGAATGGATAACAACCAGAACAGGGATTAAAGAACGACATTTGTCCAATGGTGAGGCTACATATATAATGGGTGCCAAGGCAGCAAAGAATGCTATTGATAAAGCAGGAATTATGCCTGAGGATATCGATATGATAATCTGTGCAACTATTACTCCGGATGAGTTTATGCCGGCAACTGCTTGTAGAATACAGGCGGAGATTGGAGCTAAAAACGCAGCAGCATTTGATATTTCAGCTGCTTGTAGTGGCCTTGTATTTGCAACAACTATTGCAAGTCAGTTTATAAGAACCGGAATGTGTAGAAATATATGTGTAGTTGGAACAGAAACCCTTTCCAAGGTTACTAATTGGGAAGACAGAAGTACATGTGTACTTTTTGGAGATGGTGCAGGAGCGTTAATTATCGGCGAAGGTAATGGCAGTCTTGAAATAGTTTCAGAGAGTATGATAAGTAATGGTGAAAAAGGAGAAATACTTACATTACCGGCAGTGCCTTTTGGAAATATGTTAAAAGCGAAACCGGAAGAAAACACAGAGTACTATATGTGGATGGATGGTCAGGAAGTATTTAAGTTCGCAGTTAAGGTAATAACAGACCAGATTAAAAAGGTAGTAGAAAAAGCTAATCTTTATTTGGAGGATATTGATCATGTAGTACCACATCAGGCAAATGTCAGAATTATTGAAACAGCAGCAAAAATGCTTAGGATGGATGAAGATAAATTCTTTGTAAATCTTGATAAGTATGGGAATACTTCGTCTGCAAGTGTTGGTATAGCAATGACAGAATTGCTTGATAGCGGAAATGTTAAGAAAGGTGACAATCTTGTTATGACAGGCTTTGGCGGTGGCATGAGTGCCGGTGCAATCTTAGTTAAAGTCTAACAAGTCACATATATAGTATGAGTAATCATACAAGTAACAAATATTATTTTAAGAAAAATTAGGAGGAACAAAAAATGTTTGAAAAAGTTGCAGCAATTATCGCAGAACAGTTAGGAACAGATGTATCAGAGGTTAAATTAGAAAGCTCATTCACAGATGATCTTGGTGTAGATTCACTTGATTTATTCCAGATTATCATGGCTTTTGAAGAAGAATTCGGTGTTGAAATCGCTACAGAAGACGCTGAAAAGATCGTTACAGTACAGGATGCTATTAATTACATTGAAAGTAAGCAGGCTTAATTAGCTTTTAGCTTATAGAATTGGAGGAAACATGTCTACAAGATTTTGTGAATTAGTTGGAGTTGAATATCCGGTTATACAGGGTGCTATGGCAAGAATTTCAGATGGAAAGCTTGCTGGTTCAGTATCAGAAGCCGGTGGTATCGGTATCATTGCAGGTATGAATGTACCTATTGATATTCTTAGAGAACAGATTAGAATTGCAAAGAGCATTACAGATAAGCCTTTTGGTGTTAACGTAATGTTGATGGCTGATAACGCTGCTGAAGTAGCAAAACTTGTTATTGAAGAAGGCGTAAAGGTTGTAACAACAGGTGCAGGACTTCCAAAGAAAGAGTATATGGATGCTTGGAAGGCGGCAGGTGTAGTTGTTATTCCGGTAGTTCCATCAGTAGCTATTGCGAAAATGATGGTTAGAGCCGGAGCTGATGCTGTTGTAGCAGAAGGAACAGAGTCTGGTGGACATGTTGGTGAACTTACTACTATGGCATTGGTACCACAGGTAGTTGATGCCGTAGGAGATAAGGTACCTGTTCTTGCGGCAGGTGGTATTGCAGATGGTAGAGGAATTTGTGCAGCATATATGTTGGGTGCTGATGGTGTTCAGATGGGAACAAGATTCTTATCTGCAAAGGAATGTAACATTCATCCAAATTACAAGGCTAAGATTTTAGCGGCAAAGGATGTTGATACAGTAGTTACAGGTAAGCATACAGGACATCCTGTAAGAGTTTTGAAGAATAAGCTTGCTAAGACTATGATTGATTTGGAAAAGAGAGGAGCTGCACCTGAAGAATATGAACAGTATGGTGTAGGTGCATTGAGAAAGGCTGTAGAAGAAGGTGACATGGACTTTGGTTCAGTAATGTCAGGACAGATTGCAGGCCTTGTTACTAAGGAACAGACATGTAAGGAGATTATTGAAGAAATCTTTACAGAAGCTAAAGAAGTATATGAAAGCAGAAAGGCGTTAGTGTAAGAAATGGGAAAGATAGCATTTTTATTTTCAGGACAGGGCGCCCAGTATGTTGGTATGGGTAAAGACTTCTATGACAATTCTGATAAAGTTAAGGAAATTTTTGATAAAGCAAGCGAAGCTTGTGGTCTTGACTTAAAGAAGATTTGTTTTGAAGGCCCAAAAGAAGAGTTAGATGTAACAGAAAATACTCAGCCGGCTGTAGTTACAATGACTATGGCAGCTTATGAAATGGTAAAGGAATTGGGAATTAAGCCGGATGTTGTGGCAGGTCTCAGCCTTGGTGAGTATTCAGCGTTAACAGCAGCAGGAGTATTTGATATAGAAACAGTTGTATCGTTAGTAAGAAAAAGAGGAAGATTCATGCAGGAAGCAGTTCCTGTAGGAGTAGGCAAAATGGCAGCAATGCTTGGTGGCAAAGAAGCGTCTGTTAGAGAACTTTGTGAAGCAGCAAGCAGTGAAGGTTTTATCGCACCAGCTAACTTTAATTGTCCGGGACAGATAGTTGTTGGTGGTGAAGTGGCAGCAGTTGATAAGGCTATGAGTATGACAAAGGAATACGGAATTTTAAAGGCTGTACCTTTGGCAGTTAGTGCTCCTTTCCATACAGCTATGCTTGAACCAGCAAGTGTTAAACTTGCAGCTGAATTAGAAAAGCTTACATTAAATAAGAATCAGATACCAGTAATTTGCAATATAAATGCTAATTATCTTGAAGAAAATGACGATGTAGCTGACATATTAAGAAAACAAGTTATGAATTCTGTATTATGGGAACAGTCTATCAGAAAGATGATAGAAGATGGTGTTGATACATTTGTTGAAATTGGACCAGGTACAACACTTACAGGATTTATGAAGAAGATAGATAGAAATGTGAAAGCATATCATGTAGAGAACATGGAAACATTAGAAGCGTTGAAAAACGAGTTAAATTAATCGGAGGAAACTATGTTACAGGGAAAAGTTGCAGTAGTTACAGGTGCATCAAGAGGTATTGGTAGAGAAACAGCTTTAGAGCTTGCCAGAATGGGTGCGGATATTGTAGCGAATTGTTCAAGAGAGTCAGATGAAATAAAAAGCCTTGCAAGTGAAATTGAAGGTTTAGGAAGAAAATTCACATATGTAGTAGCAAATGTTGCTGTAATGGATGAAGCTAAAAAGCTTATTGATACAGCCGTTAGTGAATTTGGTAGAGTTGATATTCTTGTTAATAATGCAGGTATCACAAAGGATGGTTTATTACTCAAAATGTCAGAAGCTGATTTTGATGATGTAATAGATGTAAATTTAAAGGGTGTATTTAATACAACTAAGGTTATCACACCTATTTTGCTTAAGCAGAGAAGTGGTAAGATTATCAACATGACATCAGTGGTTGCACTTATGGGTAATGCAGGACAGGCAAATTACTGTGCATCAAAGGCTGGTATTATTGGTCTTACAAAGGCTACTGCAAGAGAACTTGGAAGCCGTGGTATTACAGTAAATGCTATAGCACCTGGATTCATCAACACACAGATGACAGATGTACTTCCAGATGCAGTTAAGGATACTTATAAGAAGCAGATTCCTTTGGGAAGATTTGGTGAAGTGTCAGATATTGCAAAGACAGTTGGTTTCTTAGCATCTGATGCAGCAAATTACATTACAGGACAGGTTATTTCTGTAAACGGCGGATTGTACATGTAACACTATTCAGGACAGCAGAAATATTTAAAAGAAAAATGGAGGAAAAAATGGAACATAGAGTAGTAATAACAGGTATGGGTGCTATCAGCCCAATCGGTAATACATTAGAAGAAAACTGGGCTAATGTTAAAGCTGGTGTATGTGGTATTGACGAAATTACATGCTTTGATACAACAGATCATGCAGTTAAGCTTGCCGGTGAGGTAAAAGATTTTGATCCAACATTATATATGGATTTTAAGGAAGCTAAGAGAATGGCAAGATTTAGCCAGTTGGCAGTAGCTGCATCAGTTCAGGCGGTTGAAGATGCTAAACTTGACTTGGAAGCTGTTGATAAAGAAAGATTTGGTGTAATATTAGGTTCAGGTATTGGTGGACTTGGTGTTATTGAAGAGGGTACACTTACACTTGAACATAAGGGAACAAAGAGAGTTAACCCAATGTTTATTCCAATGGTTATCTCAAATATGGCAGCTGGTAATGTAGCTATCAGAGTTGGTGCAAAAGGTATCTGTACAAGTGTTACAACAGCTTGTGCATCTGGTACACATAGTATTGGTGAAGCGTTTAGACAGATTAAGTTTGGTTATCAGGATGTTATGATTACAGGTGGTACAGAAAGTTCAATCACACCACTTGGTATTGCAAGCTTTAATGCTATGACAGCATTATCGAAGGCTACAGATAAGAATAGAGCTTCAATCCCATTTGACGCTGAGAGAAGTGGTTTCGTAATGGGTGAAGGTGCAGGTGCGCTTGTTCTTGAAAGTCTTGAACACGCATTAGCTCGTGGCGCTCACATTTATGCTGAAGTTATTGGCTACGGTGCAACATGTGATGCTCATCATATTACAACTCCTGCTCCAGATGGAGAAGGTGGTGCAAGAGCTATGGAATTAGCTATTAAGGAAGCCGGAATTGAAAAGAATAAGGTTGCTTACATCAACGCACATGGTACAAGTACAAAGTACAATGATAAGTTTGAAACAGCAGCTATTAAGACTGTATTTGGTGAAGATGCATACAAGATTCCTGTAAGTTCAACAAAGGCTATGACAGGACATTTACTTGGTGCAGCCGGTGCGGTTGAAGCAATATATTGTGCAAAAGCTATTGAAGACAGCTTCATTCCTGCAACAATTAATTATCAGGTTAAAGATGAAGAATGTGATTTGGATTATGTTCCAAATGAAGGCAGAAATGCAGAAGTTAATTATGCAATGTCAAATTCATTAGGATTTGGTGGACATAATGCTACAATAGTATTAGCAAAATACAATAACTAATAATCCAAAATTGGAGGTTTATATTATGGATATCGCATCAATTAAAGAATTGGTAAAAATTATAGATGAATCTAGTCTTACAACATTTGAAATGGAACAGGATGGAGTTAAGCTTACATTAAAGAAGGAAGCATTAGCTACAGTGGCAGCTCCGGTTGCAGTAGCAGCTCCAACAGTTGTTCAGGCACCAGTAGCAGCAAGTGCTACTGTTCAGGTAGAAGAAAATGTTAAGGAAGAAGTAAAGGAAGTACCAGCAGGAAAGACAATTAACTCTCCAATGGTAGGTACATTCTATGCATCAAGTGCTCCTGACAAGCCAGCATATGTTAAAGTTGGTGATAAGGTTAAGAAGGGCCAGGTTGTATGTATAGTTGAAGCTATGAAGCTTATGAACGAAATTGAAAGTGATGTTGATGGCGAAATAGTAGAAATCCTTGTAAATAATGAAGATATGGTTGAGTACGGACAGCCAATGTTCGTAATTAAATAATGGAGGTATGTTATGCAGCTTAATATTCAGGAGATTATGGAAGTTATTCCACATCGTCAGCCATTTTTGTTGATTGATGCAGTAGAAGAATGTGAACCGGGAGTATCTTGTGTTGCAAGAAAATGTGTTTCAATGAATGAGCCATTTTTTGGTGGACATTTTCCGGGACAGCCTGTAATGCCGGGTGTACTTATTCTTGAAGCATTGGCTCAGACAGGTGCTGTGGCAGCATTAACACTTGATGCATACAAGGGTAAGACAGCTTTCTTTGGTGGAATGGAAAAAGTTAAATTCAAGAGAATGGTTGTTCCAGGTGATGTATTGAGACTTGAAACAAAGATTGTAAAGATGAAGGGACCTGTTGGTGTTGCAGAAGCGGTAGCTTACGTTGGTGATCAGGTAGCAGCATCAGCTGAGCTTACTGTAATCATTAAGTAACTTCGTTTTGGAATGGAGAAAATATTATGTTTCGTAAAATATTAATTGCAAATAGAGGCGAAATCGCTGTTAGAATTATCAGAGCCTGCAAGGAACTTGGAGTGCAGACAGTTGCTGTATATTCTAAGGCAGACAAGGATGCTCTTCATGTTAAATTAGCAGATGAAGCAGTATGTATTGGTAAAGACAAATCAAAAGACAGTTATCTCAACATGGAAAATATTATTAGTGCAACTATACTTACAGGTGCACAGGCTATTCATCCGGGCTTTGGATTTTTGTCTGAAAACAGTGAATTTGCAAGACTTTGTGAAGATTGTAATATAAAATTTATAGGTCCGTCAGCAGATGTTATTGATCTTATGGGAAATAAGTCTAAGGCAAGAGAAACTATGATTAAGGCGGGAGTGCCTGTAGTGCCTGGCAGTGATGGAGATGTGCTTGAGGCAGAAGAAGGTCTTGAGATTGCAAAAAAGATAGGCTTCCCTGTAATGGTTAAAGCAGCAGCAGGTGGTGGCGGAAAGGGTATGAGAGAAGTTCATAAAGAACAGGACTTTATCACACTTTTTGACACAGCTAAAAGTGAAGCAGTTGCCTGCTTTGGCGATGGAAGAATGTATATAGAAAAGCTTGTTATTAATCCACGTCATATTGAATTCCAGATTGTGGCAGATGCATATAGAAATGTAATTCATTTAGGTGAAAGAGATTGTTCTATTCAGAGAAGACATCAGAAGGTATTAGAGGAATCACCTTCACCGGCTATTTCAGACAAGCTTAGAAAGAAAATGGGTCAGGCGGCAATTAGTGCAGCTAAGGCAGTTGGTTATGAAAATGCAGGAACTATCGAATTCTTATTGGACAAAAATGGTGATTTCTATTTTATGGAAATGAACACAAGAATTCAGGTAGAGCATCCTGTTACTGAGTGTGTTACAGGATTTGATATAGTAAAAGAACAGTTAAAGATAGCAGCTTTAGAGAAATTATCTAAGAAACAGGATGAGATTTCAATAAAAGGTCATGCTATCGAATGTAGAATAAATGCTGAAAACCCTGATTTAGGATTTAGACCATCACCGGGAACACTTGAAAAATATGTTGTTCCGGGCGGTATGGGTGTTAGAGTTGATTCAGGTGTATATGAAGGTTACAAGATACCTCCAATTTACGATTCAATGATTGCTAAGCTTATTGTACATGGTAATGACAGAGCAGAAGCTGTTGCAAAGATGAAGAGAGCACTTGATGAATTTGATATACAGGGTGTTGATACAACAATTCCTTTCCAGAGAAAGGTTTTAGAAAATGAAAAGTTTGTATCAGGAAATTTTGATACAGGGTTTATTTCGGAGGAATATAACCTGTAGGAGGGCGTTAAATGGCTATATTTAAGAAAAAATATATTAAAATCAACGCATTTCAGACGGAATATGAAGGTAAGGATATCTTATATGTTGAGGACGAGAATAACGTAATCACTGAAGAAGATATTAAAAAAGAAGTTTTAAACAAAAAGCCAAATGTTCCAGAAGGACTTGCAGTAAAATGTAATAAATGTGGCAAAATTCTTTACACTAAGCAGCTTAAAGAGGCTCATATGATTTGTAGTGATTGTGGAGCTTATTTCAGACTTACTGTTGAGGAAAGAGTTAATCTTCTTGCTGATGAAGGTTCATTTGTAGAAATGTTCGAAGATATTGAAGCAGGAAATCCAATCGATTTCCCGGATTATGAGAAAAAGCTTAGTCAGCAGAAAGAAAAATCAGGTTATAAGGATGCTGTATGTGTGGGCAGATGTGCCATAAATGGTATGGAAACATATCTTTGCATAATGAATGCAGACTTTATGATGGCAAGTATGGGAACAATAGTTGGTGAAAAGATTACAAGAACATTTGAAAGGGCAACTGCAGAAAAGGTTCCTGTAATTATTTACACAGCATCAGGTGGAGCCAGAATGCAGGAAGGTATATTCTCGTTGATGCAGATGGCAAAGGTAAGTGCGGCTGTTGCAAGACATAGTGCAGCAGGACAGCTTTATGTTACAGTGCTTACTCATCCTACAACAGGTGGTGTAACAGCCAGCTTTGCAATGGAAGGCGATATTATTTTGGCTGAACCAAAGGCTTTGGTAGGTTTTGCCGGTCCTAGAGTAATTGAACAGACTATTCGTCAAAAGCTTCCGGAAGGTTTCCAAACATCAGAATTTTTACTTGAAAAAGGCTTTGTTGATGCCATAGTAGAAAGAAAAGACCAGAAACAGGTACTTACTGATATACTTAGAGCTCATGAATCAGAGAGAGATTTTAAGAATTTTTATCCAATAAAGGCCCTTAACTATATAGGTTATAAGCTTAAGAACGCTGGTAAAAAGGATGAGGGAGTTAAGAAAACCTCAAATATTGCATCTATTTGGGAAAAGGTTCAGATGGCAAGAGCACAGGAAAGACCAACAGGTCTTGATTATATAAATCTGATTTTCAATAACTTTATGGAATTTCATGGTGACAGATACTTTGGAGATGATAATGCCATCATAGGAGGAATTGCATTCTTTAATGGAAAACCTGTTACAGTTATTGCTGAACAGAAGGGTAGAAATACACAGGAAAATGTTATGAGAAACTTTGGTATGCCTAATCCTGAAGGCTATCGTAAAGCACTTAGACTTATGAAGCAGGCAGAAAAGTTTAACAGACCTGTAATCTGTTTTATTGATACACCGGGAGCATATCCGGGAATGGGTGCAGAAGAGCGTGGACAAGGTGAAGCTATTGCCAGAAACCTTATGGAAATGTCAATGCTTAAGACACCAGTTGTATCATTTGTTATTGGTGAAGGCGGAAGTGGTGGTGCATTAGCACTTGGTGTCGCTGATAAAGTATATATGATGGAAAACTCTATATATTCGATTCTTTCACCAGAAGGCTTTGCCTCAATCCTTTGGAAGGATAGTTCAAGAGCCAAAGAAGCAGCTCAGATTATGCGTATTACAGCAGAAGATTTACTAGAATTTGGAGTTATTGATGATATAGTTCCTGAAACAAGACTTGGTGCAGCAGAGAATGTAGAAGAATGTGCTGCATATATGTCGGGACTTATTGAAAAGGCTATTGAGGAGTTGAATCTTGAAGATAAGAACAGCTTGATAGCAAAGAGATATGAGAAGTTTAGAAAGTTCTAGATAATGAAGGTATGTCGCATATTTGCGATGTACCTTTTGTGTTTTGTGGCTATATAGAATGTTTAGTATTTTTATTACGCAAACAGACATATGCCACATATGTTTTTGAAAAACGTGACTTGAAGAAAAACTGAAAAGAGAGAAAATATGAAAATTATACTAAAACACATAACAAGAAACATATGGGAGAAGAAGGGGAGAAGTTTGCTGATTATACTGGCGTTAATTATTGCTACGACAGTGTTTACATTAAATCTGACATTACCGGACGAGATAGTTTTGAAGATTCATGAAACTATGCGTTCTGTATATGGTAATTTTGACATTTCCATAGGAACTGTAGATGAATTTTCAATTGATGATGTATGGTTAGGTGATGAAGATATTGATTATACAGGTATGGTTTTTGCTGACATTATAATGGATGATGAGCCTGCATGCATATATGGTATGGATATTGAAGTTGCCAAGGGTATGAAGATGCTTGGAGCTGATGTAGAAGAATTAGGTGATAATGAGGTTGTTATCAGTAAGAGTAAGGCTAAACAGTTTGGATATAAGGTTGGTGACAAGTTCACTGCAACCTGTGGAGAGAATGAGTTTGAATTTACTATTGCTCAGATTGTTGAGAATAAGGGAATTAATTCGATGACATATGAATTTCCTTTGTTTGTAGGAAATACAGAGTTTGTTGCAAAGGTTAAAGGCTTAGAGGATGGTAAATTTGACGAGCTTGCCATAGATATTACCAATGATGATAATTTAAAGTCATATATTGAGGAATTAAGTGAACATAATGAAAACTTCAATGTACAGGCATTGACAGACATTGATTCAATAAGAGAGTCGGTATCTTTCATTTCATATCTTATGGTAATGATATTTGTTATGGCAACCATTATGATTGTTTTTGTGGTGAGCTCTCTTAATAAGATTATAATTGCAGAAAGAATGCCGGTTATTGGTACATTTAGAAGTATCGGTGCTACAAAGGGTAAGATGAATGCCATACTTATATTGGAAAATGCAATGTATGGCTTAATTGGTGGTATTATTGGTGCATTTGCCGGATATGGAATTAACAGTAAGGTTGCGGGTGTATTCATTTCAACAAATGGTGTTTCTCTTACAGAGGAAACATCAAAGATTGATGTGAAGATGTTTGTTCTGGGTGTTGTATTCTCTGTATTGTTACAGGTTGTTATATCGGTTAAAGCCATTAGAAAGGCTAATAAAAAGGGAATCAAAGATATTATATTTGATGTACAGAGTACGAGATACAGGGTTATGAGACACAGAATTATAATTGGTGCTGTATTAGTGGCAATTTCTTTGATTATGAATTTTGTATTTAAAGATAGCAATATTGCATTTACAATTATTGCAATTGTGTTACTGATTACAGGGGCGGCAATGCTTACACCATATATATTACAGCAGGTATCAAAGGCTTTTGCCATTTTGTTTAAAAAGCTTGGATGGTCCACAGCTACAGTTGCTAGCAGAAATATTGGCTATAACAAGATGATAGTGTCATCATCAAGAGTTGTTGTTGTGGCATTGTCACTTATGATAGCTATCGTTACTGTGTCATCTTCTATAACAAATTTGTTCCAGTCCTTCAGACTTATGGTTGATGATTATGATATGATTATTCAGAATGTTGGAAAAGAAGAGCAGGAGTATGAGAAATTAAAAGAGATTGAAGGAGTTACTGATATTCATTATATGCATTATGTTTATGATGATACAACAACCTATAATGATGGAAAAGAATTTGAAACAATTCCATGTTTTTTAGGTATGTCAGAAAGTAGAAAGTACATAAAAGAATATGATGTAAAAATTAAGGATTTGGGATATGATGAAATTCTTGTAGATGATGTTTGGGCTGAAAAGAATGGTATTGAAGTAGGAGATTCTTTAAAGATTAACATTTCAAGAATTAATAAAGAACTCGAGCTTAAAGTTGTTGGAACCGTGAATGGTACATATTTTTCAACTTCAAGAAATGTAATAATTTTGAATTATGATAATTACATTGAAAATGTTTATAAAGTACCAGCTCAGGTTCATCTTAAGGTTGAAAAAGGTACTGATATGGAAAAGCTTAAGGAAGAAATAGACGATACACTTAAGGAATTAAATCTTAAGATTCAGACTGTTGATGAGTATATTACTGAACAGGAAGAAAGTTCAGCTTCTATTATGAGCCTTTTCTATGTAGTTATTGGTCTTGCAGTGATATTATCATTTATTGGTATTATTAATAATCAGGTAATCGGATTTATGCAGAGAAGAAAAGAAATTGCAGTACTTAATTCAACTTGTATGAGTAAAAAGCAGATTAAGAAGATGCTTTTCTTTGAGACAGTGTTAGCTAATCTGGTGGCTTGCGTCATTGCTATAATTGTAGGTTTCTTTGCTACAGATATGATTGACAGCTTTATGAAGGGCTTGGAGATGTATGTAGAGGTTGAATATAGCCTTTCATCAGCATTTAGTTTTTCTGGTGTGATATTTGTGGTATTGTTGCTTACTTTATTATCACCAATGAAGAAATTAAAGAAAATGAATATAATTACTGAAATTAAGTATGAATAAGGAGGATTATAAAATGAGTATAATAAAAGTAACAGAATTAAGCAAAAGCTTTGGAAATAAAGAAAATGTAAACCAGGTATTGGATAATATTTCCTTTGAAATAGAAAAAGGAGAATTTGTTTCTCTTATGGGTGAATCTGGAAGTGGTAAGTCAACACTTTTATATCTTATAGGCGGATTGGATAAGCCAACATCAGGAAAAGTATATATTAATGAAAAAGACATTAATACATTGAAAGAAAAGGATATGGCAGAACTTAGAAGAAAGGGAATTGGCTTTGTATTCCAGTTCTATAATCTGGTTCAGAATCTTACTGTTGAAGAGAATATTATGCTTCCAGTTGTAATGGATGGCAAGAAGGAAAAGGATTACAAGGACAGACTTGAAAAGATACTTAAGATTATCGGTCTTGAGGATAAGAGAAAATCATTACCTAATCAGTTGTCAGGTGGACAGCAGCAGAGAGTTTCTATTGCGAGAGCTATTATTTTAAGTCCTGATGTAATTTTGGCTGATGAACCTATCGGTAATCTTGATAGTAAGTCTGGTGAAGAGGTAATGAAGTTGTTTAAGACTATCAATAAGGAAGAGAATATTACTATACTTCAGGTAACACATTCAGAGGAATCTGCTAAATATGGTGATAGAATTATCAGACTTAAAGATGGTAGGATTGAATAGTAAATGGTGTTAGTAAAGATATAATGTACGAAGGGAGAAAGTGCATGTCAAAAATTAAAAAGATAGTAGTGGGAATAGGTGCTGTTGCTTGTCTGATGATTATAGGTTCGGTCGTTTGGTTTGGAACATCAGATGATGAAAACACAGATAAAAAGCCACAGAAAACAAGTTCAAAAGAGGAAAATGAGAGTTTGGATAATCGTGCAGACAAGCTTTTAAATGATGCTGATTATTTGGCATCAATTGATGACTCAAATGATGAAAATAGTGAAGAAAGTTCAAAAGAATCTTTGGCGATTGAAGATATTACTAAGGAAATTGTTGAAGAAATTTTCGTTTATGAGGAAGCGGTTATTTATGGTTTTGAAGTATA
>CAZESO010000011.1:0-3463 GCA_964515325.1 uncultured Roseburia sp.
TAGGACTCACCTGATGATTACTCATCTTTATATTTATTATACACAGAAGCTTGTACATATGCAACAATTATTATTAATTTACTTTAGTATCATTATGTTCCAATTCTAACAACCTACGAATCATTACATTTATTATTCAATCCAGTCTCCTTTTACATCTACATATACTTCTTGAATATATTATATACTATTAGTAACTTTATTTCAAGCAATATTTATTGTATACTTATATTACTTTTGATATACATTCAAGGAGGATTGTTATGGAACACGAAAATTATGGTACTCTTGTTAAAAATTTAAGAATAGAAAACGGATTAACTCAAAATCAAGTTGCAGAATCACTTGGCGTTACCCCAGGCTATATCAGTAATGTAGAAAATGGTCGTACAGCAATGTCACTACGCATGCTGACATACTACGCCAAACTTATTGGTTGTTCACTAGATTCACTGGTAGGTCAACTGGAACCGGAATATTCAGAAACCTCTCTAGACAGAGCATTATATGAAGCTATCATCAAATTAGATACTTCAACAAAAGAAAAATTACTAAAAACCATTGAATTATGGGCAAGATAAAATCAAAAAAACTGCGAAAATCCTTTAAAAAGATTTATCGCAGTTTTTAACTTCTATTTTACCTTAATATTATCAACACTCATTGTTCCAACTCCACGACCACGAAGCAATTGAATTCCAGCAAAATCACTCGCTCCAGATGTTGCAATATCTCCATCAAAATAACTTGCACCTGTTGCACAATCCACAATTGTCAAATGTGCTGTCTTGGCTGCACTATCAACAGTCATTGTCATTGTTACCCATGTGTCAACCGGAATATCAACCACTTGATCTGTTCCATTCAGCTTCCACTTTGTCTGATTTGTTTTATTATCATTATTGCCTGCCGAATCAGCCGGTGGCTCATTTGTAAGTTTAAGGATATATCCTCCTTCGGCTACTGCATTTGCATCATATCCTGTAGTGTCACTTGACATTATCACGAAAGCACTCTGTGAACGGTTAGACATTATACCGGCTGTCAACTTAGCATCTAAAGACAATGTAAATTGACCCTCAATCGCTTCATCAAGCTTTCTGTAAGCACTTCTATTTCCAGAGTCTGTACCGGAAACAAAGTCAAGATACTTAGCTCTATCGCCACTATCATTTGCAATAGTTAATGCACCTGATGCATTAGGAGATGTCCAATCAGTCTTTTTACCATCATTGAAGTTCTCAAAATACAAGCTGTTCAATGCTTCCATATCTATATCAGCAAGAGCACTAACTGTCACAGTGTATTCTTTCGTTCCAGTTCCTTCTCCATTAGTAAATGTAGCCGTAAGAATTACCTTTGTTTCAGCTTCGCTCGGTGTCACTTTACCCTCTGCCGAAATCACTTCCGGATTACTTGATACATATGTCACATTTGTTCCAAATAATGTCGTTGTCTCAAGTTCAATATCTGCTTCCGCCTTATTCGGCACAGAAAGTACATTTGCCGCAATACACAAATCTACTGCATCCTGACCAGATAAATGTTTACTGCCCCACACCTCAACTTCATCATCACCTAATACTGTAAAGCACATTGTAATGTAGTCTTTGTCTTCCATTGCCTGTTCAATAAACACACCTTTATATGTAGTATCAGCTGTCTTGATTGTCACATATGGAGAATCCTTTGTCGCCTCCCATGTTCCTGTAAAATCACCTGAAACAGTTCCATCTTCATTAAGAGTCATCAACTGTGCTTCAACACATTCTAATGTACTATAATTAATGCTCTGTTTATGTACTAACACATCATAAGAACCCACCATTTGTTCCATTGAATATCCTGTTTCGCTTATTAATTCACCTCTATACTCATAAGGTGCTGTAACAAGCCATCCATCTTCATTTACAAACATTTGATGAACTCTTACCTGATGTCCTTCTGTACCATCATTTGTTCTTCTATGGTATACAACAAATGTTCTTCCATCACTTTCTGTCCACACAGAATTATGTCCCTGTGCCACTTGAGCAACTCTTGTGTACGGCCATCTATAATATGCCATAAGCTTAATTCCGACTTTGCCATTTACATCACCGGTTGCTGTTGTTCCCGGATCTCCTGTCTTTAATGGATATCTTGGATCCTCACCATCCATATCAAGATATGGCCCGGTAATTTCTTCCGAACGGAAAATTCTCATATTGTAACCACCATTAGCAGTAAGCCCACCATATGTAATAAAGAGATAATAATAATCCCCAATTCTTTCAATATATGAAGCCTCACCACTCCTCTGGTTACCACCTGAAATCTTATAACCAAAATATGGATCTGTCACGCCAGATTTATATTCGTATGTTATATCATAATCTCTAAGACCAGTTTCATTATCAAGTCTGAATAAACCAATACCGCCTGACCACGAACCATAGCTCATCCAAAGGTCACCATTTTCATCATATACGACACAAGGGTCAATAGCATGCGGTTCCCACTGTGGTGTATTGTTTCTAAGTGTGTATCTGGATGTAGCTACAGATTTTTCGCCTGTAGCCTTCTCATAATCAAATGTCACTCCAAATCCATTAGACATACCAGACTGAATAACAGACCCTACATAGGTCCAATCACCATCAGGAGAATCTGCTGTCAACAAACATATTGTAGAATTCCAAAGAGGACCATTAACACTCATGTACATACACCATTTGCCCATTTCTTCATTATAAATAACATCCGGTGCCCAAAGATTTCCACTTACATCATAACTTGAATCCGCTTTTCTTGCCCATTCAGCTTCTTTCGCAAACAATGTATCATAATCTCTATTAATATTATTTGTAAACAAAGACCAATTCACCATATCTGTTGACTTAGCCCAAGCCATGTGGGAACCGAAAATATAGTAAATTCCTGTTTCCTTATCTCTAACAATTGATGGATCATGAACTGTTACATGCTTAACCTTACTCTGTGGTAATATTTCTCCTGTTGGTGTCATACTAATTGTAATATCTATGCTATCATCATTATTATTAATATTGTCAGTTTTTACACTTTCTTTTTCATTATTAACAGTTTCCGTTTCCTTCTCCTTATCACCACAACCAGTAATAGCTACAGACATAAGAATTGTCAATAATATTAGTATAGGCCTTTTGCTTTTAAAATAGTGTTTCATATGTTCCTCCCAATATAGTTTTAGTCTAGTTACTTTTAGAATTATTCAAATATAACTCTGCCGTTTCAGCATCTAAACCATAATCATTTATTAATGCTTCTTTAATATTATCTTCAGACACACTTAACTTCCTTGTTGAATTGACAAAAGCTGTAACTAATCGTTTACGTTCTTCTTCTCTTCCTTCTTCTCTTCCTTCTTCTCTTCCCTCTTCTCTTCCCTCTTCACGCACATCCATATCATGAAGCAATGTTTTCATATATTCCAACCTCCATT
>CAZESO010000011.1:3563-20449 GCA_964515325.1 uncultured Roseburia sp.
ACTTTATGCCTGTGTTGATTGTAACACAGCCGTAAATGAGTTGCAATTAAAAATTGTATTAACGAATGCCAAAGAGGCAACCGTTTAAAACGATTGCCTCTCTTTGAATGTATTATGATTAGAAAATAAATGTTTAATTAATCAACAACTTTAATGTTATCAACACAGAATATACCTGAGTTTCTACCTCTTAATAACTGCATACCACTAAATGTTGTACTAGAGCCATTAATTGTAACTGTTTCATTTGTAAGGTACGATGTACCATTAGCACAATCAACTATATTAACATTTGCTGTACCTGCTGTTACATCAACTTCCACTGTAATTGTTACCCATGTATCTTTTGGAATCTCTACTGTAGTATCAGTATCATTTATTTTCCAAACAAGCTGACCTAATCCAAAAGCTTCTTCATTATATAACTTTAATATATATCCACCTGTAACTGCCGCATTAGCTGTATGTCCTGTAGCACCTGTTGTTAACAACGCAAAACAACTTGTTGCTCTATCCGCCTGTATACCAGCTGTAAGTTTAGCATCAACTGTAATTGTATAATTTCCATCAGGTGTTATGCTTATATTAGAATATGCTCCTCTGTTATTATCATTATCAGAGTATGTATAATATAAGTAATTTCCTCTATCATCACCATCATTAACTAATGATAATCCACCAGGATTGCTAAGCGATGACCACTCAGAATAATCACCTAATGTATATGTCTGATCATACAAGGCACTTGTATCAGTATCATCAACAATTGCATATGCATATAACTTAATGTTGCTTATTGTACCACTGAACTTATCTGTCCACCAGCTACCTGTACCAAGTTCAATTGAATCTGCTGATTCATTGAGCCATGTAAGAACATTGCTATAATCTGTAAGATCTCCACCAGCAAGATCTGAATTTGTATACGCAAGAACATCATTTGCATATACCGAGAATCCTGATGGCTTGAATTCAATTTTAATTGTTGCATCGCCCTTAATATAATCTGTCTTTAATGACCAATAGTTAAGGTTTGCATCAAAATATCCACCTAAAGCATTGTATCCAAGGTAAGAACCACCTGTAAAGTACATTCTTCCGCCATCACCTTTTCCAGCCATAAACGAAATAATATTACTTAAGAACGAACCAGTACCTTCAACATCAAACTCTACAGTCATACCACTATAAATATTGATACCAGCTGTATTAGCTTTATTAAATGCATTAGGAAGCGATGTTGTTCCTGATAAATTAAACGCTTCTGTAGTATAGTATTCACCAACTAATACTTTTCCATCTTCTGCATCACTTACAAGAACTGTAACTTCGTAATCCTTTGTATCTGTATAGTCGCCAGATGTATATGTAGCAGTAAGAGTTACTGTTGTTGTTTCATCTGGTAATGTAACTGTACCATCATTAGCAATAATTGATGTATTTGAAGATTCATAAGATATTGTTGTACCAAATGCACCTTCTGTTATTAAATCAATATTACCAACTGCCTGTGTTGGAACTGGTGCTACTCCCGAATCTATTGTTAACGCTACATTGTCTTTGTCTGCAAGGTACTTACTACCCCAAACTTCAACTTCATTATCACCTAACATTGTGAAACATAATGTTGTATAATCTGTATTTTCAACAGTCTGTTCAATGAATACACCATTATACTCCACACCACCAAGTGTCATTGTTACATATGGTGAATTTGCCTGTGCTGTCCAAGTACCTTCATAATCACCTGTTACTGTACCATCAGCATTTAATGTAAGTTCCTGAGCTGTTACACACTCAAGGTTTGCGTAATCAATGCTCTGCTTATGGTAAAGAACTTCATATGTACCAGCCATCTCTTCAGCTGTATAACCTGTTTCACTAATAGATTCACCCATATGTTCATATGGAGCAGCTACAAGCCATCCATCCTGATTTACAAACAACTGATGAACTCTTACAGAATGTCCTTCTGTACCATCATTTGTTCTTGTATGGTAAACAACATAAGCTCTGCCATCTTCATCAACAAATGCCGAGTTATGACCTTGAGCTACCTGACCATACTTCATATATGACCACTGATAATATGTCATAAGCTTAATACCAACTTTACCATTGATATTACCTGCTCCTGAACCAGCCTGTACCAAACCACTTTCACTTGTATATGCTACTCTGGCATCATCACCTGAAGCATCTACATATGGTCCTGTGATATCTTCTGAACGGAAGATTCTCATTGAGTAACCACCATTTGCCACAAGTCCACCATAGCTCATGAATAAGTAATAGTAATCACCAATCTGTTCAATGTATGAAGCTTCACCACTCTGCTGATTACCACCGGCAATCTTGTATCCAAAGTATGGGTCTGTTGTACCATAGTTCAATTCATATGTTGTATCATAATCTCTAAGACCTGTTTTATTGTCAAGTCTGAATAAACCAATACCACCTGACCATGAACCATAACTCATCCAAAGATTACCATCTTCATCATATGTTACACATGGGTCAATTGCATGTGGCTCCCACTGTGGAGCAGAATTTCTACATTCATATCTGTCAGCTGGTTCTGTTTCACCTGTAACCTTTGTATAATCAAATGTTACACCAAAACCATTAGACATACCAGACTGAATAACAGGACCTACATATGTCCAATCTCCATCAAGACTATCAGCTGTCAAAAGTGAAATTGTTGAATTCCACATCAAACCATTGATACTCATGTACATACACCATTTGCCCATTTCTTCATTCCAAATGATGTCCGGAGCCCAAAGATTACCACTGACATCATATTCTTTAGCTGTGTACTTTTCACACCAAGCAATTTCAGCTGCAAACATTGTCTCATAATCTGTATTGATGTTATTTGTAAATGTAGTCCAATTAATTAAGTCCTTAGACTTAGCCCAAGCCATATGTGAACCAAAGATGTAATATGTATCTCCTTCTTTGATGATTGAAGGGTCATGTACTGATACTCTGCTGATTCCTGAGTCACCTGTTGATGCATCACCTGAACCATTATCAGTTGTACCATTATCTCCTGTACCTGTTCCTGTGCTTGTACCATCTGCAACTGTGATAACCACTTTAACTGTGATTGTCTTGTCTTTTCCTGCATACTTAATTGTCTTTGAGCCAGAAACCTCAATCTTTACATTTGCTGCTTCTGCCGAAAGATTTGCAATACCATTAAGCGAGAATAACATCACTACTACCATGAAAAGTGATGCTAACTTCTTGAAGTATCCACTTCTTGCTGCAAGAACTATTCCGGCAGCTACTAACATAATGCCTACAAAGAACATTACTGTTTCTGCCACTCCTGTGTTTGGATTGTCTGGAAGTGTTGAAAATACGTTTGTTACATCAGCATCCAAAGAATCAAGGCTTGTAGGTAACTTATCGTAATCTACGATATAAGCCTTAATATCTTCCGGAATATCATAACTTAATGCAACATTTTCAACCTTGGCGTCAGTACTATTTTCAATCTTGATAGACATATAGATCTTTTCGCCATCTTCATACGAATCCTTATCAGTATTAACGAGTACCTTAAAGTCATTCGCTGTTGGAGTTGCTGCAATTGCCATAACTGTACCTGATACAGTTAATACAAAAGCTAAAATCAACGCCCAAATCTTATTTGTTTTTGCTTTCATTAGATTTCCTCCGTATCCTTTCTATTATTTACATTGCGCATTACACAATTTGTATAATTTTAACATAAAATTTATAATTTAGCAATAATTATGCACATTTTCTCAAAAAAATGGTACCGTTATCCACAGTACCATTCATGATTATTCTCTTTCTTTAACACTACTCTTCGAATACATCATCTGCTGTTTACCATAAAGTCCTGAATATCCTGACATTAAATAGCTTATGGCAACTGTAATCAGGAAGTATTCAACACCTTTATAACCAAACAATTCAAAGCTTATAAGTAACGATGCTATAGGACAGTTTGTTACTCCACAGAATAAAGCCGTCATACCAAGAGCTCCACACATCGACTGCGAAAGCCCTAACACATTGCCCAAAGTACTGCCAAGAGTTGCACCGATAAACAATGTTGGCACAATTTCTCCACCTTTAAAACCTGCGCCAAGCGTAATAGCTGTAACCAATATCTTAATCACAAAAGCATAAGGAACCACATCTCCTTCCAATGCTCTTTCTATTACATTCATACCGGCACCCATATAATCCGTTGTCTGCAACAAAAAGTTAATCACAATCACAGCCAACGCTCCAACAACCACTCTTATATATGAATTTTCAAACTTTTCTTTCAGAAAATTTTTAACTTTACTAAGGCTGTAACAGAAGAAAATACTAACAATTGCACAGGCTATTGCCAAAAGTACCACTTTCGCTACATTGACAATCTCAAAGTCTGGTATGCCTTCAACATGAAATGCTTCTGCGTGAACACCCATATCCTGTGCCAGTCTAAATGCCACCAAGGCAGAAAAAATCGTTGGCAAAAGGGCCCCGTAGTACATAATACCGGTACTTACCACTTCAAGAGAAAAAATCGCCGCTGCCATCGGTGTTCCAAATAATGCTGCAAATGCCGCACTCATACCACACATTATAATAACTTTTTTATCAGCAGCATCCAATTTAAACAACTTACCATAATTGTTAGCTATACTTCCACCAAGCTGCAACGCCGCACCTTCTCGTCCTGCCGAACCACCAAAAAGATGTGTAATTACAGTCGAAACAAATATAAGCGGAGCCATTGTCACAGGTATATCATCTTCTTCACTGATGGATGTCAATACAAGATTTGTACCCTTTTCATTTTCAGCCTTACTAAGCTTATACAACGCTACAATAACAAGACCCGCTATAGGTAATGTGACATGTACATAAACATGATTTTCTCTAAAGCCTGTAACAAAATTCATACAATAGGCAAACGCTACACTAATAATCCCAACAAGCAAACCTGTTGTAATGGAAATAAAAAGCCATTTAGCCAATATTTTCAAATTATGAACCGGTTTCTTACCATACTCCATCATCATAGCAGTCTTTGGACCGCCAAACTTATATTTCATAATCTGCCTCCTAATATCCCACAAAAAAGACGGTCGCTTTCGCGACCATCTCTAATTATTCTGCTGCCGAAGTTGTTTCTGATTCACCTGCTGTTGTCTCAGTTTCTGCTGCTGTTGTCTCTTCTACATCAGGTACAACAACAATATTGTCACATACGAATTCTACTACCTTATTCATAAGAAAGCTTTCTCTAAAATACGCTTCATCATATCCATAGTATGTTGAAAAATATTCATAGAATTCTTCTTCTGTTTCCATACCATAAGCAACCATTGTCTTTGATAATTCTTCAGCATATTCTTCATCAGTAACCGTAATACCTTCTTTTTCAGCAATATATGCTATAATAGCCTCATTCTTAAGCTGTGATTTTGCTTCATTCAAGCATTCTTCATCAAATTCTTCCTGTGTCATTCCTACAAGTTCAAGATATGTTGCCAAATCCGAACCATATGAAACTATATTGTACTCAATATTTTCAGATATAGATGTTGCCACACTTTCAAGTTCTTCTTCATTATATTTTTCTACGTTCATATTCTCTAATAAGATTGGCCATACAACAGAATAAATCTTCTGAACCTTAATATTTCTTTCATATTCAGCCTTGTATTCATCAACTGTTGAAATTCCTAAATAGCTGTATACTTCTTTTACATACTCATCGTTAAGTTCTGGGATAATTGTGTTAACTATACCATTAATTTTACCTGTAAAAATGATTTCTTTGCTAGCATAAGCTTCATCTTCAAAATCATCCGGGAAATACAATGTCATTTCAAACTCTTCTCCAACTGATTTACCAACAAGCCCATCTGTAAAACCATCAATTGCAAATGATGATGAATCAAGAGTAATCTGTGAACCTGTCATAGATGTATATTCACTGCCATCAACTGTACCTGTATAGTCTATATCAACTACCATTCCAGCTTCAAGAACACCTTCTGTAATAGTTTCTGTTGTCTTATTTGCTTCTAAATCAGATTCAATATATGACTGTAATTCTTCTTCTGAAACTGTTGCATAGCTTTCTTCAACTTCAATACCAACATAACCATCTCTTTCGATAGTAAACTTAATTGAGTCTTCCTTTTTAGCTGTTGTTTCTGTTTCTTTTTCAGATGACTTATCACCACAACCAACCAAGGCTGTCGCTACCATACCAAGGCATAATGTTAATGCCAATAATTTCTTCTTCATTTCTAATCCTAACCTTTCAATTTATTTCATTTAGTAAACACACTCTAAGTATATAGCATAATTTTTATAAAAATAAAAGCACTTTTAGTATTTTTCATATATTTTTCACATAAGCTTTAATTGGCAACTAATAACTAACTTTAGATGGGAGATTTTATGAAAAACAAATTAATACAACTACTTATAATAATTGCATTTTGTATGTTATTTCCAACAGCATTAACTTTATTTATAAATGGAAGAAACAAATCATCGCTTCCCGAAATCAAAGATAGCGGAAAAACTATTATTATCAACACCGATTCCGGTACAATAAATATGGATATGGAAGAATTCATCCCTTGTGTTCTTGCTAACCAATTAAACATAAGCAGTCCCACCGAAGCAATGAAAGCACAAGCTGTAATTATTCGCACATACATACTATATTATATGGAAGATAATAGTGAAATAAATGCCGATTCACTAAACCTTTCCTATACCATTTATGAAGATTTAAAAAATACTGTAGGAGAAGATTATTCTGAATATTATACAAAACTGAAATCAGCAGTGTCTGAAACCAGCGGTCAGGTCATAAAATATGAAGGAAAAGTGATAATCCCTTACTTCCATTCAATCAGTGCCGGCATGACAAGAAATGGCGACGAAGCTCTAGGTTCTGCCGATTATCCTTATTTAGTATCCAAAGACAGTAGTACTGACAGTGAAGCCGATGGTTACCTTACAATTACCTATATCAGCAAGAGCGATTTTGTAAATACACTAAAAAAATATCGCGAGAACATACAAGTATCCGAAGAAAATCCTCTGGAAACCATGCAGGTATTAAGCCGTTGTAGTGCCGGATATATATCTTCCATACAAATTGGTGACAACACCTTTACAGGAGATGAAATACAAATGTATTTTTCTCTTCAATCACCTTATTTCGAATTTGAAAATTTCGAAGACCAAATCAGAATCGTTTGTAAGGGTAATGGTCATGGTTTAGGTTATAGCATTTATGGCGGTTGTAAAATGGCAGAAAATGGCAACTCATATAAAGATATTCTTACATATTATTTTACAAATATTACCATAGAAAAATAAGACAGAAGTATATTTTTCTTTTCTTAGGTCAAACTATTATTATGGATTAACTTATGAAAGGAAGTATAAATTATGGCTTATAAAAATAATATTTTTAAAGACAAAACAGTAATTGCACTATCAACAATCAGCATCATTGCTGCAGCTGCACTAATAGGCGGAATAGCTTTAGATTCCGGTTCCAATACTGACACAGAAAATCAAAAAAACATTGTAGACTTAAATGAAAATGATACTACTTTAGATTTTGCACGAAACAGTGGAACTCTTGATAGCACAGAAGAAACCACTACATTTCATGAAGAAGAAACTACAAAAGACGAACCGGAAACAACTATTCAAACAACAGAAGTTGCTGTCAACGAAGACGAAGCCAACGAAGCAACCGATTCAGAAGTTTCTGTTAACGCACCTGCAAGTAGTTTTAACTTTACTTCAAGCGACATTCTCACATGGCCTGTAGACGGAAATATAGTAATAGACTACGATATGGAAAACACTGTTTATTTTCCAACATTAGACTTATATAAATGTTCTGATGCCATCTGCATCCAAAGTGAAGTTGGTACTCCTGTATACGCTTCCGCTCAATGTATAGTAAAAGAAGTTTCTACAAGTGATGAAATAGGTTCTTATGTAGTTGTGGATTTAGGTAATGAATACCTTTTAACTTACGGTCAGTTAAAGGACGTGGTCGTAACTGCTGACACATCTCTTGAAGAGGGCGACTTAATCGGATATGTAAACGAACCAAGTAAATATTACACCGTAGAAGGTCCTAATCTTTACCTTAAACTTACAGAAAATGGAATACCCGTTAACCCTTTAGATTATTTAAATTATGAATAGGACAGGCACTTTTCGAGATACTACTAATATAATATCTCTATAAGGAAATAACTTTTCTAATACAACAATTCGCAAACGGGCTCTTCTACACGATTAACTCGTTTCTAACTTTCCAAAGCCTGTTGCTTCATATAAACTTGCCATAATGCAATTGCTTTTTGGCTTTCTTGCGCAACAAAAGGCCCTCGCAAACACGA
Source organism: uncultured Roseburia sp. (assembly GCA_964515325.1). Lineage (GTDB taxonomy): Bacteria > Bacillota > Clostridia > Lachnospirales > Lachnospiraceae > SVEL01. The sequence continues at coordinate 11,999 of CAZESO010000011.1, forward strand.
GGGCTTTACATATTTCCTAACTATAATACAGCTACATAATCGCTATATATTTGTACATAAGAATAAAGTGACATATACTACCTGCCATTACAAACAAATGAAAAATTTCATGAGAGCCAAAATATTTATGTTTTTGATTAAACACTTTAAGCTTTAATGCATAAATCACGCCGCCTATTGTATAAATAACACCTCCTGCCAACAGCCAAAGAAATGCCGGTCTTGAAAGGCTATTTATAATCTGAGTAAATGCCAACACACAAATCCATCCCATGGCAATATATAAAACTGATGAAAACCACTTTGGACAGTTAATCCAAAACGCCTTGATAATTATACCACCAATAGCAATTCCCCATACTAATGCAAGCAATGGAACTCCAATACTTCTATCTAAGGCTATCAGACATATCGGTGTATAACTTCCTGCTATCATTACAAAAATCATCATATGGTCCAGCTTCTTAAATCTCTTAGTAGCCTTCTCTGATAATTTCAACGAATGATACAAAGTGCTTGCCGCATACAAAAGAATCATACTGATAATAAATATTAACAGTGATATCAAATGTACCTTGTCCGGATTAGCCCCCAATTTAAGAATAAGTGGTGTAGCTGCAAACAATGCCATAAGCATTCCGATAAAATGTGTAATTGCGCTCCCTGGCTCCTTCAATTTTTCTAACATAAAAATGCCTCCTTATTAATAATTTAATTATATATATCTTTGTCTTGATGTTTTTTAAACTTCTTAACATAGTATCGAATACTACTTGTTACAGATATAATATTCCATCATTTGGTTTTTGTCAATATTATTATTTGAAAAGTTTACAAAAATTATTCAGAATAGTTGAAATCAAAATTTTTACGTATATAATAGGTTTTGTATTTTTTATTTGGAGATTTTAACAATGAACGAAAGTAGAAAAACTGCATTTAAACGAGGTATTATTGATGGCATTCCTATTGCTTTGGGATATTTAGCGGTTTCATTTACCTTTGGAATTCAAGCTGCAAAAGAAGGACTCAGCGTTTTTCAAGCAACCCTTTTATCACTTACCAATTTAACATCAGCAGGACAATTCGCCGGATTGGGTATAATAGTTGCCAGTGCCTCTTATTTAGAAATGGCATTTACACAATTAATTATCAACCTGCGTTATTGCCTTATGTCATGCTCGCTATCCCAAAAGCTGGATTCAAATGCGAAATTTTATCATAGATTTATTATGTCCTATGGAATAACAGATGAAATTTTTGGAATTTGTAGCGGACGCCCCAAAAAATTGAGTCCATTTTATTGCTATGGTGCAATTTGTGTAGCTTCACCAGGATGGGCACTTGGAACATTCTTAGGTGCTTTGTCAGGAAACATTCTACCTGCCAGTGTTCTCAGCGCTTTAGGAGTTGCACTTTACGGTATGTTTATAGCAATTGTTATACCACCTGCGAAAACTAACAAGGTTATTGCCGGTTTGGTTATTGTATCAATGGTTGCCAGCTTTTTATTTAGCATTTTACCAATTTTAAAAGAAATATCATCAGGATTTACACTTATTATACTAACTGTTGTTATTGCAGGAGCTGCTGCTTTGTTGTTCCCAATTGATATAGATGAAGAACAAAATAAAGCTGTTAAGGAGACTAATTAGTTTATGAATGGAAATATTTATATATACATACTTGTGATGGCTTTAGTCACATATCTTATAAGACTTTTGCCATTGACTATTATTAGAAGTGAAATAAAGAATACTTTTATAAGGTCATTTTTATATTATGTGCCATATGTAACATTATCCGTTATGACTTTTCCTGCAATTTTAGGCGCAACACGAGGAATTTATTCTGCCTTGGCAGGTTTTATTGTAGCACTTATAGTAGCTGCAAAAGGCGGCAGCCTTGTAAAGGTAGCTGCCGCTGCTGTATTAACTGTATTTGTTGTGGAATTATTTTTCTAACTTCGATTCGCAATATGACTGTTAGTGCTCGCGTTTCAAATTTATATTTGTGAGTATATTCTATTGGGCATGTTCCCAATTTCAGAGAGATGATTTTGGAGATTTCTAATGCTTGTTTCCACGATTTTTGATTTTTGCTGTTTTTTATATGTCTGACACTATCAGTGTGTGAGTTCGCTAGGATGAGAACATACATAGAAAAGATTTCGTTTATTTTCCTGTCAGTACATCACAATGTATGTAGCTTCGAGGGAACACTGTCTGAAGCGCGCTTGTTTCTCGTTTTCATTTTATACTAACAAGCGCGCGAGTTTGTGTACGAGAAGCTTTATTTCATCTTTGTGATGTACTGACTTGGAAAATAGAAATCTTTTCTCGTATGGTCGCACCTAGCGTACACACTCACTGAAGCTGTCAGCCTTTATAAAAGACAGCAAATTAATCGTGGAAACTAGCGCAAATAAATCTCACAAAATCACTCTATAAATTGTCCACACGCCCAATAGAATATACTCACATAAAAAAGTTTCTAACGCGAGCACCAACAGTCACTTTGCGAATCGAAGTTTTCTAATTAATCTGATTTACCACACCTACAAATAATGGCATTCCAACATCCGATGTAATTACAAATATAAATGGTCTGTCTACTACAAAATCAATTTCATCCTCCGGTTGCATGGCCGAGCCTGATGCCATCATAACTGTAAATGCAGTTGCTGTACACCCTTCTTCATCTATGGTTACTCTTGCCCCATGAGTTGCCTCTGAAAGAGATATTCCATCCACATCACTTGTCATAGGTGTAAAATCAGACATCATATTATCAAACACATCTGTAACACCAAGTTCTTTTAGGCCTTCACTTAAATCAATCTGTGATGTAACATCAAATTTAGGAACTGAAAGATTTACATTTAAAAACTTGTTGTTTTCCCATTCTCTATTGGCAAAAATAAAATTCATTACTTCTTCATCTTTCAGTAATTCATCAACTGTTGCGCCTTCATCCGGTAAGATAAACCACATTCCCCCGCTTTCTTCAAGACCTTGCTCTACCGCCGAAAACTTGTCACCCCAATAGTAGGTACGTGCATAATCCTGATTCATAAATTCACATTCAGTATCTCCATTAACACCATGAAAAACTTCCGTTGTGTTATATGTTTCCGAAAATTCATCTGCCCATCTGGCATTGAAATATATGGTTGCAGCCAAGGTCATTATAGTCTCCGGACTCATTTCCATTCCATCGATTTGCTCTTCCAACATTCCACCCGTCTGCTCATTTAACCACGCTGCAAGAGCTTCATTAAATTCTTGTGAACCCATTTCTCCACTGTATGATGAAGCATAATAATTGTTTGCCAAATAATCCAATGTTTCCTGCTTATAGTTAATATCCTTATTCAACCACAAAGAACCGGCAAGTATACTTATCACACCTTCGTTGTTTACATAATGACCATTCCACAGGGCATTTGCTTGTGTACGAAGAGAATCAATACTATCACTTCCAAGCAGTTCAAGAATCTGTCCTCGACTATTACCATCAGTAACCTCCGCAAGCATAGCAAGAGCCATATACACATTCAGTGGCGAAAACACCTTATTCTCTCCATTGGAGTCACTTAAAAAAGTTTCAATACTTGTAGTTAAAAAAGAATTGATATCAACATCAGCTTCTTCATAAGCTTTCTTTCTTTCCATTTGCTCATCCATCCAAGCTTCAAGCTCTTCCATAAATGAAGCTTTTGTTTCATCAGGATATGATGCTTGTTTAGGATAACTACACTCAGCTATTGCATATGTATGTAAGTCCAAATTATTTTCTTCATGTGACAAGCTTGGAGCTTCCGAATTATTTTCTACCACTTTTGATTCTCCTTTTTTTGAATCTTCATCATTACCAGTCCACCAGCTAATTCCAATTGATACAAGCAACACAACTGCTGCCGCAGCCACAAACCACCATCTATTATTATTTCGTTTTTTCTTAGGTGATTTTTCTGCATCTTTTATCAAATCATCATCAACCATACCAATCGCATCTTGCAATTTATCTGCTTTCATAAATATACACCTTCCTCTTTAAGCTTTACCAGCAATTTGTTGCGGGTGCGCATAAGCTTCATTTTGACTTTACTTTTGCCAAAACCAAAACGCTTGCAAATTTCATCAACAGAATCGAAATACCAATATCTTCGCAGAAAAATTCTTCTTTCCTCTGCTTCAAGTCCTCTTAAAAATCCACTAATTATAATCGCCAGCTCTTTTGTTTCAATTTCTTTCTCAACAGTATTACCTGATGGTAAGCATTCCTGCAATTCATCCAAAGTCAATTGTACTTCTCCGCCACCACGCTTAATTCTATGCTTCTCACGCCATCTATTTAATGATATATTTCTTGTAAGCTTTCCAAGAAATGTAGATAGCATTTGTGGTTTATGAGGCGGTATGCTGTTCCATGCACCTAAATATGTATCATTAACGCATTCTTCGGCATCTTCTAAATTCTCAAGTATACCATATGCTATAGAGTAACAATAACGACCATACTTATCCTTAGTAGCATCTATAGCCTTTTCATCTCTAGCCCAATACATATCTATTATGCTATTATCATCCACAATATCACCTCCACAGTAAAAGATCTTTCATCCTTCAACTACACATTTATTTCATTTGGTCACAATATTTTTAATCTAAAATATTATTAAAACAAAAATGCTGCCATGCCGGCTTTATTCACCGACACAACAGCACTTAAAATCTCAATAATTATGCAATTCTTATGCTGTAGGAGCCATAAGAATCTTACCTGTACCACGGTATACATTAACAAGACCTTCACCTGAAACAGCTGAGCCAAGTAATGACTTAGATGAACGTTCTACTGTGAACTTCAATGATTCTGACCACATAATAGCCATGCTACCATCAATCTTAACTTCATCATCTTCAAGGTTAACTACGATTAATTCCTCTCTTGGAACCGGGCTTTCTAATACGGCAACACCATTTCCTCTGAGGCAAAGATTGAATAAGCCTTCACCACCGGCAACTGCTGAAGACAAGTTACCACGAGCAACAATCTTCTGATCTACTGTTGATTCACAAGCAAGGAAAAGGCCGTCTTCTAATACCATTCCTCCCCAGTTTTCAACCTTTTCTAATAAAATATGCTTAAATGTAGGCTCTAACATTACAAGGCCATTACCAACATATTCTGGCTTAGATGTAGATTCCTTTGTTACTGATGACTTAAGAGCCTTTCCAAAGAAATCACCAACACCCTTAATACCAGATGTCATTGATACGCTACCAGCTGTCCACTGCATAGCACCAGCCTGTACTGTAAATGCATTACCCTTTAACTCAAGTAATACCTGTCTTCTACGTACATTCATCTCTGAAGCATAGTATGCACCAATAGCATTTGCTGCATTAACACTTAAATCCTTCTGATGTTCAAATACCTTTACAGAACCTAATTCTGCAATCTGCTTCATATTTGTGTTGTTATAAAGATTTTCAAATGTAACCATTTTCTTCTCCTCCAAATGTAAAATTCTGTTTACAAACCGTTTATTATTATACACCTCACTAAAGCGACAGTCAAGTAATATCAGCTTTAATTACACTATAAAACTAGCCAATAACAAAACCGCAACAATGGCAACTATTATTATCGCTACCGGTATTACTAAAAACTTTAATAAATTAGCTTTATTCCCGCATTTCTTTGCTAATTTCGTTGCATCCTTATATCCTTTTATTTGCTGAAATTCGTTCTGACATTCCTTCCACTGGCTAATTTTGAACGCATCCTTCATTTTCAACTTCGCATTAATATATGCTATTTCTTTTTGGCATTCCTTAATCAAGTTTGTTGATTCTTTATATCCTTGCAATTCTTCAAATATTTTCTTTGCCTTTTCGACAGATACATCTGTCGTTGCATTTTCCAGCTTTTCTTTTGCATATAGATACTTTCGTTCTTTTACTACATTCTCACAGTTATTAAGCATATACCTCGAATCTTTATAATCTATTATTTCTTTAAAGATTTCTATCGCATCCATATATTCTTCTGACTTTTTATAATCTTTAGCTCTTCTATACTTACATTCATTTACAAGTTCAGCTGAATCTCTATAATCTTTTAAGTCTTGAAACAATCCGATAGCATTGCTATATGCTTGTTTATCCATATATTCTACAGCTTTTTCATAATCATTTTCCTGTTCTTCATTCTTTGCAGAAATTTCACAATTTACAAGCAAATTAGCTGTATCTTTATATTCTTCTATCCATTTGAACCAGCCAATAGCATTATAATAATCACCGTCATTCATAAGCGCAGATGCCTTATTATATGTCTGCTCATACACATCATTTCTAAAACCGGTTAACTTTTCCTGCAATTCAGGATGCGCAAACCTTACAGCTTTCTTATAATTCAGCTCATATTTTAAATTTCTTAACAATGACTCTAAATCCGAAATTTTACTTAAATCAAAAAAATCTTCTTTCGTTCTAGTCTCCATTGCTACTAAAACTTTACCCAAATATGCTTCACTAGACTCCGCATTTTCATCCAAAGCTTCATCAAAATAATCATTAGCTTCTTGGAAATACCCTACTTCCAAGCTTAAATATCCTCTTTTTACAGAATTTTCACCTTTTTTATCTGCCAACACCTGTGTAGCTCCACAGAATTCGCAGGTTACTATTTTTTCACCTTCATCTACAGTTAAATTAGCATTACACATGCTACATTTTAATGTTATCATCTGTTTCTCCCTAATTTTTTAAATTTCACTGTATCAATTTATCATAATATAACCATTTTTTCAATATTATAAATACAATACTTTGATTATGCTATGTTTATTGACATTTTTTTACATTTTACCTATAATATTTTTGATAATTTATATGTGTTTATTTACACGAAAGGATAAGATCATGAAGAAAAAAATATTATGCCTGTTACTTCTTGTAACTACAATATTATGCTTTACTGCATGCGCAGAAGAAACAGAACCAGAAACAAGTGCACCTATAGACGCAAATTCCGTTTTAGATAAATATGTTTCAAAGAATGAAACTGAAACAAAGAAATCAAATAGTAATAACAATAATAATGCTGATGATGACATTGATAACATTGATAACATCGATGGCAATGATAGCAATAACTCCAACAATTCTAATAATAATAATAATAATAGTAGTAACAACAATGGTAACAATGGTGGTTCTGCCGAACAAAGCGGTGAAGATGTTTCCAACCAGCAGATTTCATCAAATAACAGCAATTCCGGTAACAATGCAGAAAATTCTACAACAACAAATTCTTCTGCATCAGGCAACCAACAGCAGGCTACATCTGCACAGGTTGGTAATAATCAACCTACTACATCGAAAGCTAACTCTGGAGTTCAGAACAATACAACAACTCAGAGCACAACAGCTGCTACAGCAGCCACTACTACAAAGCAAACTCAGGCTACAACAGCTGCCACAGAGCAAGCTACTACATCAGCACTTAGTGGTACTGTAAATGGAAATGTTAAATGGAAACTTGAAGGTAGCACATTAACTATTTATGGTTCAGGTGCAATGAAAGATTACTCACATAGAGCCACACCATGGGCTAATTCTAGTTATACAATTAATGAAATTGTTATATCTGATGGTATAACACACATCGGAGAATATTCTTTTTGCGGATGTTCAAGATGCTCTCTTTCATCTGTAACCAATGTAACTATTGCTGATTCTGTTACAACAATCGGCAAACGAGCTTTTTATTATTGTAGCTCAGTATCATCATTAAAAATGTCAAATAGTGTAAAGCGTATTGAAGACTATGCATTTTATGCATGTTCTTCATTAACAAGTGTAACATTACCTGGAACATTAACCTATCTTGGGTCATTTTCATTCCATCAATGTAATAACCTTACCATTTATGGACCATCTAGTATACAATCAAAGGTTGAAGCTCAATTATACAAATTTGCGGTTCAATAATAAAGTTTTTTCCAAAAAGAAGCAATCGTTTATAATCGGTTGCTTCTTTTTCTTTAACTCCTGGTTTATCAAATAAAACAAAAAGAAGCTTCTAATTGAAGAAGGTATAGAGGTTAGTGATGGAACATATTGCAACAGAGTGGAAGCAGATGGTCCTAATATGTCAAAATATATAATGGATGACCCATATGATATATGGTATATCTGGGGTGTTTAATTAACTATATATAAGTTGAACAGAAACCCCACAAGCTTCTGCTTGTGGGGTTTAGTTTCTTGTTGCTACGAACACCAGTCTCTTTTATACTAGTTGAAGTATCTCTTCAAAAGTCCTTCGAATACTTTACCATGTCTTGCTTCATCATAGAACCCTTTTAAAAAGTCAGTATTTATACACTTTCTAAAACTTCGATTTTAAAATCACACCAATTTACACACTAAATAT